>JAYSRE010000116.1:0-10350 GCA_043721235.1 Polaromonas sp.
ATGCTAGACGCAATGAGTGGTCTGTGGTGCGTGAATGTAGGCTATGGCCGCAAAGAACTTGCCGACGCTGCGCACCACCAGATGATGACGCTGCCCTACTACAACAGCTTTTTTCAAACCACCAATGTACCTGCAGTGCAGCTGTCAGCTAAGCTGGCTTCTTTGGCTCCCAATGTAGGCGATCGCAGTTTCCAACACGTTTTCTATTCGTCTAGCGGCAGCGAAAGCAACGACTCCAATGTGCGCATGGTGCGCAGGTACTGGGACTTGCTGGGCCAGCCACAGCGCAAAGTCATTATTGGCCGTATAAATGCGTACCACGGTAGCACTATGGCGGGCGCCTCACTGGGCGGTATGGTGGGTATGCATGCGCAAGGTGATTTACCTATTCCCAACATCACCCATATCGAACAACCCTACCATTTTGAAAATGGCCTGCCAGGTGAATCGCAAGACGAATTCGGGTTGCGCGCAGCTGGCTGGCTAGAGACCAAAATTTTAGAAATTGGTGAAGATAAAGTGGCGGCGTTTATTGCCGAACCATTGCAAGGTGCCGGTGGCGTGATTATTCCGCCTGCAACTTATTGGCCAGAAATTCAGCGCATTGTTGACAAGTACGGCATATTGCTGATCAGCGACGAGGTAATTTGTGCGTTTGGGCGCTTAGGCCATTGGTTTGGCTATGAAAAGTTTGGCTACAAGCCTGACTTGGTGACTTTTGCCAAAGCTATCACCAGTGGCTATATTCCCCTGGGTGGTGTCATGGTGGGCAACCGCGTGGCCAAAGTATTGATAGAACAGGGCGGCGAGTTTAACCATGGCTACACCTACAGCGGACACCCTGTAGCCTGCGCTGTGGCTTTGGCCAATGTGGCCATTATGGAAAAAGAAGAGTTGCCGCTGCGCGTACGCAACGACCTGGCGCCGTATTTAGCTAAAAAATACCTCGAAATTAATGACCATCCATTAGTAGGACTGGCCGAAACCTGCGGTTTGGTAGCAGGCTTGGTGTTGGTAAAAAATAAAGTAAGGCGCGAGCGCTTTGACCCAGACCACGGCGTCGGCATGATTTGTCGCGGCCATTGTTTTAACAACGGACTCATCATGCGCGCTGTGGGCGATCGGATGATTATTTCCCCACCGCTCATCATCACCCATGCGCAAATCGATGAGATGGTGGCGCTGATACTGCGCTGCCTTGACTTAACTTTTAGCGAAGTTAAGAATAATGGTTGGCTGGCATAGGGATTGCTAGTATTGAGTAGCTTATGTTTATTGGGTAGCATTAATTATTATCGTGTCTTGATCAACTTTCCAGGAGTTTTAAATTGGCTAATAAATTCGCGGGTAAATTAATATGCAAGTGCCTAGCACGCTGCGCTGTAGTTGGCTTGCTGGGCCTGTCCGCAATAGCAGCGGTAGCGCAAGAAGAGAAGGTTCTTAACATTTACAACTGGTCAGACTACATAGCCGAAGATACGATTGCTAACTTTGAGAAAGAAACCGGCATCAAAGTGCGCTACGACACCTTCGATAACAACGAGATCGTGCACGCTAAATTGGTTGCGGGCAAGACAGGCTACGACATTGTGGTGCCTTCGTCAAATTGGGCCAGGCTGCAAATGGACGGAGGTTTGTTGCGCAAACTCGACAAAGACCAGTTGCCTAACTTGAAAAATTTAGACCCCGATGTACAGAGTCAAATTGCCAGCCTAGACCCTGGGAATCAGTTTTTGGTGAACTGGCTATGGGGCTACACCACGATCGGTATCAACACCGCCAAGGTAAAAGCGGCCCTGGGTGCTGAGCCCATGCCTGCTAACGTGTGGGAATTGTTCTTCAACCCTAAGTACGTGAGTAAACTTAAAAGCTGTGGTGTCTCTGTACTTGACAGCGCTACTGAAGTATTGCCAGCGGCCCTGCATTTTTTAGGCAAAGAGCCTTTCAGTAAAAACGCGGCAGACTATACCGAGGCAAGTGCTGTACTCAAGTCTATACGCCCTTTCATTACATTGTTCAGTTCGTCAGGGTATATCAACGACATGGCTGGCGGTTCGATCTGCATTGCGCTAGGCTGGTCGGGAGACATCAACATTGCACGTAAACGCGCAATAGACGGCAAAACTGGACAAGACATCGTTGCACTGATTCCAAAGAGCGGCGGTATATTGTTTTTTGACATGATGGCAATCCCTGTGGATGCACCGCACCCTAAAAATGCGCATTTGTTTATGAACTACATCATGCGTCCCGAAGTGCATGCGTCTATTACCAACAAAGTCTTCTACGCCAACCCCAATAAGGAGTCACGCAAATTTATCAAGCCGGATATGGCACAAAACCCCACCGTGTTCCCATCGTCGGCTGACATGGCCAATATGCAACCTCCCAAGGCTATCAACAACGATATTCGCCGCCAAGTGACACGGGCTTACACGGCATTTAAAACGGGCCTTTGATTCAGGAAAACTCACACTAATAAGAGGTATCCCAGTGGCTACTGATGTAAATACCCCAGCACCTGCAAGCAAACAGGCGGCACTTCCGTTTTTGCAAATCAAACACATTGTCAAACAGTTTGGCGATGTATTTGCGGTGGACGATGTATCCCTGGACATTGCGCAGGGCGAAATATTTGCATTGTTGGGCTCGTCGGGTTGCGGTAAGTCCACCTTGCTGCGCATGTTGGCAGGCTTTGACAAGCCCACTTCGGGCCAAATAGTGTTGGCAGGTAACGATATTGTGGCGCTAGCGCCGTATGAGCGGCCGATCAATATGATGTTCCAAAGCTATGCACTGTTTCCACACCTTAGTGTGTGGGACAACATTGCCTTTGGTTTGCGCCGCGACAAAATGCCCAAGGACGAAATTCAAACGCGGGTAGACCAAATGTTGGACTTGGTTCAGCTTAAAGCCTACGCTAAGCGCAAACCACACCAGCTATCGGGCGGCCAACAACAGCGTGTGGCGCTGGCACGCAGCTTGGCCAAGCGGCCCCAGTTGCTTTTGCTGGACGAACCCCTGGGTGCGTTGGACGCCAAGCTGCGCGAGCGAACCCAACTAGAGCTGGTAGACATTATTGAAAAAGTGGGTGTTACCTGCGTGATGGTGACCCATGACCAAGAAGAGGCCATGACCATGGCCACCCGCATTGGTGTGATGAGCGAAGGCAAGATATTGCAAATAGGCCGTCCATCGGAAGTGTATGAAACACCTAACTGCCGCTTCGTAGCAGACTTTATCGGCAGTGTGAATTTGTTCAAAGGTACCGTAACGGTAGACGAACCCGACCATGTGGTGATCTCCACCCCAGAGTGCCAACACTATATTAACCACGGCATTACGGGCACCAGCGGTATGCCCGTGCATGTGGCGGTACGGCCTGAAAAAATTACCATTCAAACCGCACCGCCTAAAGACGAAGACAGAGAGTCTATAGCCCAAGTGGGCTTTAATGTGGTGCAGGGTACGGTTAAAGATCTGGCGTATTTAGGTAGCTTAACTACATACCATGTGCTGGTTGACGGTGGCAGCACCGTCGTGAAAGTTACGCAAACCAACGCAGCGCGGCATGAGGCCAGTGCCTTGACTTGGGGCGACAAGGTCTACGTGTGGTGGTGTGGTAGCGATGTGGTTGTGCTAACCCGGTAAGTTAACCATGACCGCGCTTGCTTTGCCTAGACCCTCCCTGTATGACAAGTTGACAGGCGCATGGGGCCGCAAGTTGGTGATTGGCATACCTTTGTTATTTTTGCTGTCTTTCTTTTTATTTCCGTTCCTGATCGTTTTTAAGATCAGCGTGTCTGAGATGGACAACGTGGTTTTCAAAGAACTTTTTTCGTGGACAGAAGGTGTCTTGCAGCTCAAAATTAAATTGGGCAACTATATCTATATCGCACAAGATGATCTGTACTTTCGTACCTACCTCAGCTCGCTCAAGTTTGCGGCCATCACCACGGTTATCTGCTTATTTGTAGCCTACCCGTTTGCCTACTTTATTGCGCGCAGTGCCCCAGAGAAGCGGCCCGCATTGTTGATGTTGGTCATGCTGCCTTTTTGGACTTCGTTTTTGCTGCGTGTGTATGCGTGGAAGATGCTGCTTGCCGACAACGGTGTTTTTAACAACATCGCATTGGGGGCAGGCTTGATCTCTGAGCCATTGAAAATGATGAACACACCGTTCTCTTTAGTGCTGGGCATGGTCTACACCTATTTGCCTTTTATGATTTTGCCGTTGTATGCTAACTTGGTCAAAATGGATTTGCGTTTGCTAGAAGCTGCCTTGGACTTGGGTGCTACATCATGGCAAGCTTTTTGGCGCATCACAGTGCCATTGTCCAAAAGCGGCATCATTGCTGGCTCCATGCTGGTGTTTATTCCGTGCGTGGGCGAGTTCGTGATTCCTGAGCTGCTGGGCGGGCCACAAACCTTGATGATTGGCCGCGTGCTCTGGGACGAATTCTTCAGCAATAATGACTGGCCCATGGCTGCCACCGTGGCCGTGGTGATGGTGCTATTGATTATTGTGCCCTTGGCTTGGTTTAACAAGTACCAAGCCGAAAACACCAGTGGGGGGCACGCATGATGTTTAACACTGGGCGTTTGAATGCTGGAAAAATGACTTCCAAGGCCTGGATGACAGCGGTATTCGTCTTCCTCTATTTGCCTATATTCACTTTGATCGTGCTTAGCTTCAACGCCAGCCCCATGGTTACTACCTGGGGCGGCTGGTCACTGCGCTGGTACGAAGCATTGTCCAAAGACACTGAAATTATTTTAGGCTTCAAGCGCTCCCTGCAAATTGCCTTCCTCACTGCGTGTGCCTCGGTTGTGCTGGGTACGCTGGCTGCATTAGCGTTAAACCGCTTTAAGCGTTTTCCTGGGCGCACTTTGTTCGCGGGTATGGTGAATTCACCTTTGGTTATGCCAGAAGTGATTATTGGCCTGTCTTTGTTGCTCATGCTGGTGTCAGTGCAGCGCGCGTTTGGGTTTCCTGAGCGCGGCATGATGACGATTTGGCTGGGACACACTTTGCTGGGTATGGCCTATGCCACGGTGGTGGTTCAGTCGCGCCTGCAAGAGATGAGCCCGCAGCTGGAAGAGGCCGCGCAAGACTTGGGTTGCCGTCCTTGGCAAGTGTTCTTTTTGATTACGCTGCCACTGATTTCACAGGCCCTAGGCTCGGCATGGTTGCTCACATTTACCCTGTCATTAGACGATGTGGTGCTGTCGGCATTTTTGTCTGGCCCTGGGTCTACCACCATGCCGATTGTGATTTTTAGTCGCGCTCGGCTGGGCCTGAGCCCTAGTGTGAATACGATCGCCACGCTGACGGTATTGGTCGTCAGCTTGGGTGTGGTACTGGCCAGTATTTGGATTGCGCGCACTGAGCGCAAACGGGCACGTGAAATGTCTGCCGCATTTCGTGGAGCTGGTGCTTAAAACGGACTGATTTTTTTGGAGCTTGTATGAAAAATAAACTGACAATCTTGGCTTTAGCAGTTGCGGCTGCATTTCCCATGGTGCAAAACGCCCATGCGCAAACCAATGCAGAACTTAAACAAGAGTTGGAGCTGCTGAAAAAGCAAATTCAAATCTTGACGCAGAAAATGGAAGCTGCTGTACCAGCATCTGCTTCGCCAGCCGCCGCAGCCGGCGCGGTAGACCCGCAAGAATTTAACCGGGTCAAAATTAAAGCAGAATCTACAGAGGATGCTTTTGAAGCAGCCGGCCTTAAAGGCTTAAAAATCAACGGCGTGATCGACCCGACTTTTATTTACAGCTCAAGCCAGCAGCGTGCCGGGTTTTCGTTTTTAAATAATTTTGACGGTGCCACGCCCCCCGGTGCCAATGGCTTGCCGAGTACTGATGCCTATACGTTTGACAACAGCTCTTTTGGTACGGCGATGCTGGACATTCAAAAGGAGACCAATGGCGGCAACAAATGGCGTCTGACCCTAATGCCGCATAAATCAGCAGGCTCGGCTTTCCGCGCAGGTTCTATCGTCCACGAAGCCTCAGTGTCTGTGCCGTTGGGCGACGAAAAAACCAGGTTGATCGCTGGTCAAATACCTGACTGGTCGGGTTATGAGTTGACGGCCGCTAACAGCAACCCTCTGGTTACGCACAACATGCTGTATGACTTTACGGCGCTTACTTATTACACCGGTGCGGGCATGGAAGTGGCGCGTGGCCCATGGACAAGCAAGTTTTTGGTAGGTAACGTGAACCAAGCTGCGCGTGAAGCGGGCGATAAAAAACCCGCTTTGGTTTACCGCATTGACTACGCTGTAAACGAGTTTTCTGGCGTGGGTTTTTGGGGTGGGCACTCGTTTGCAGACAAGGCCACCACACCGGGGCGGTTTGATATGTTTGAAGTTGACGCTTATTACACACGCGGCGACTTGACGCTGCAAGGCCAGATTGCTGCAGGTCGTCATAAATCTAAAGCTTTCAACGGTGGTGATGCCAAATGGATGGGCGTTTCAGGATTGGTGGGCTATAAAGTTACCCCACGGGCCCAGGTGGTTGCACGCTACGACTTTATCAACAACGCCAAAAATGGTGGCGGTATGTTTGGCGGTGTGGCAGACAACCGTAACGGCTTTGGCCCTGGATGGGAAGATGATGGCACCGGAACCAATACGTGGTTCCAGCCAGACCTAGAAAAAGGTGTTAACCGCTATGCATTGTCAGTGGGAATGAACTACTTGGTTAACCCCAGCACCACATTAAAGACGGAAGTCCGGCTGGACGGTGCCAACGGGGCTGTGTTTCAGCGCCGCGATGGAAGCTACAAAAAAACCAACCTTTTATTGGGTACATCGATTGTTGTATCCTTTTAATTTGACGGGCTAGTGCCTGCGAAGCAGGGCTTGACTCCCAGTTTATTTTCTTGAGTTTACAGCGGGGTTGACAGTGATGTCACCCCGTTTTTACTTGGTGCTGCAAGTGGTAGAAACGCAGCTTATCAATACCAAGCCAATCAAAGTAGGGTAACCGTAATGGCTGATATTCAAAATTTGAAATTCGATGGGCGTGCGCTTATTAATGGTCAGCGTGTGGGTGCTAACAGCGGCGCTGTGTTTGACTGCATTTCTCCCGTGGATGGACGCGTGCTGACCCAAGTTGCACGCTGCGCTGCGGCTGATATCGACGCAGCGGTAGCCGCAGCGCGCAAAGCGTTTGACGACAAGCGATGGCGTGGGCTAGCGCCTGCACAGCGCAAACGCACCATGGTTAAGTTTGCCGATTTGCTGCTGGCACATGGTGATGAACTGGCCCTGACCGAAACCCTGGACATGGGCAAACCTATTCGCTATGCCAGAGCAGTAGATGTGAACAGTGCCGCCAACTGCATACGCTGGTACGGCGAAGCGGTAGACAAAATTTACGACGAAATCGCGCCCACAGCAGACACGGCGCTGGCTTTGATTACCCGCGAACCGGTTGGTGTAGTGGGCGTGATTGTGCCGTGGAACTACCCGATGATCATGGCGGCCTGGAAGATTGCACCCGCGTTGGCTGCGGGTAACAGCGTGGTGCTCAAACCCAGTGAAAAATCGCCATTAACTGCGCTGCGCATGGCCGAGCTGGCGCTAGATGCTGGCATACCTGCTGGGGTGTTTAACGTAGTGACAGGTTACGGAGTTGAGGCGGGTTCGCCACTGGCTTTGCACATGGACGTAGATTGCATTGCCTTTACCGGCTCCACCCCCGTAGGCAAGCAAATCCATGTGATGGCCGGGCAAAGCAATTTAAAGCGCGCTTGGACCGAGCTGGGCGGCAAGTCGCCCAACATTGTGTTTGCCGACTGCCCAAGCTTGGACAAAGCGGTGGAGGCGGCCATAGGCAGCATATTTTTTAACCAAGGCGAGAGCTGCAACGCGCCTTCGCGCCTGTATGTTGAGGCCAGCATCAAAGATAAATTCTTAGAAAAAGCGCTGGCTTTGGTGCCCAACTACATGCCTGCTAACCCGCTAGAGCCTGCCACCACCATGGGTGCGATAGTTGACCAAACCCAGCTGAGCAACATATTGCGCTACATAGAAAGCGGCACGCGTGAAGGTGCCCAGCTGGTAGCAGGCGGGCAGCAGGCACTGCAGGCCACCGGAGGCTGTTATGTACAGCCGACGATTTTCGACGGCGTGACATCACAGATGGTCATTGCGCGTGAAGAAATATTTGGCCCTGTGCTGTCGGTGCTTACGTTTACCGATGCAGCCGATGCGGTGCGCCAAGCCAACGACAGCGTGTACGGACTGCAGGCAGGTGTGTGGACTGCCGACCTGAACAAAGCCCACGGCGTGGCGCGTGCGCTGCGTGCGGGCACGGTACATGTGAACCAGTATGACGAAGACGATATTACGGTACCGTTTGGCGGCTTCAAACAAAGCGGTGTAGGGCGTGACAAGTCGCTGCATGCGTTTGACAAGTACACCGAAACCAAGACGACGTGGATTCGCATTGACAGCCCCGTCTAAAAAAACAAAGACCTGCCCATGACCATTAAACAAACGGTGACCCAGACGCTAGAGCGTTTAAGTGCCCAAGGTATCCACAGCGTGCTGGCCCAGTTTGCTGACCTGCATGGCGTGGCCAAAGGCAAACTGGTGCCGCTGGCCAATTTGCAAGAATGGGTCAACACGGGCGCAGGTTTTGCCGGGCCTAGTATTTGGGGTACGGGCCTAGGGCGCTACGGTAAACGCAGCGAATACTACGGCCGCGTGCAAGCAGGCTCACTGCAGCCACTGCCCTTTATGCCTGGGGTGGCGCATGCTGTGTGCGACGGTTTTGCGGGTGGTGAGCCGCTGGCCACATGCTCGCGTCAAGTACTAAAAAGGCAAGTAGAGCGCTTGCAAGCCAAAGGCTGGACTTTATGGGTGGGTATCGAGCCAGAGTTTTTTTTGCTAAAACAAGATGCCTTGGGCCAATGGAACCAAGCCGACACCGCTGACCAGCTGGACAAACCGTCGTATGACCTGAAAGCCATTTACCGCAACCAAGGTTTTTTGGATGACATGCGCAAAGCCCTGACTGCATTGGGCTTTGAGTTGCAGCAAATAGACCACGAAGATGCTTGCGGCCAGTACGAGATTAACTACAAGTTTGACGACGCATTGGCCGCTGCTGACCGCTACATGCTGTTCAAAATGACGGCCCATGCCGTGGCCCAGCAGCATGGCATGCTGTTTAGCTGTATGCCTAAGCCGTTTGCCCATGCACCGGGCAGCGGTTTGCATTTCCATTTAAGCATCACGGACGCGCAAGGTAGCGCTGTGTTTACCAACCTGGCCGACCCTTTAGAACTGAGCGCAGCAGGCTACAGCTTTGTAGCAGGCTTGCTGCACCACGCCGATGCACTCGCCGCCCTGTGCGCGCCCACTGTTAACAGCTACAAACGCTTGGCCAGTAGCAACAGTGCCTCGGGCACAACCTGGTCGCCGGTGTGGAAGGCCTATGGGGATAACAACCGCACTTGCTTGGTTCGCACGGTGGCAGGGCGTGTTGAGTGGCGTTTGCCCGACCCGTCGTGCAATGTATACGCCGCCATTGCCGCTACGCTGGCTGCAGGGCTGCATGGCATAGACACATCGATGGTGGTCCCTGCAGCGTGTAATGTGGACTTGTACGAGCAGCATGCTAACCATGGCCCCATGCCGGCGCAACTGCCGCGAGACTTAAAGACGGCGGTGGATGCGTTGGCAGCAGACACGGTGCTTACAGAGCAAGTGGGCAGCGCCTTTTGCGCTGAGTTTGTGAAGCTCAAACAGCAAGAGTGGGATGCTTTTAACGCCCATGTAAGCCAATGGGAGCTAAAAAAATACGCCGACACCTACTAGGAGGCAAGGCGTAGTTTGGCGCAACTTACTGTTGGACTTGCTCTGCCAGTGCGGCTGGCTACTGGGCACAGCCTAACGCCCTGACTTGTTCAATACTTTACTTTTGCGCCAGCACCCAGCCGGCCAGCTTGGCTGCTTCAGCGTCATTGACTTGGGTATTAGCGGGCATAGGCACGGGGCCCCAGTTGCCTTTGCCGGGGGTACTGCCTTTTTGGATACTCATCGCCAGCTTTTTAACCGCATCTGCATCGCCGCTGTATTTGGCGGCTACGTCTTTGTACGAAGGGCCCACCATTTTGGTGGCAACTGCGTGGCAGGCCATGCAGTTTTTAGACTTGGCCAAGGCTTCATCGGCCATCACAGGAGCCCCTAGGGTGACCAGTACGGTGCAGATTGCGGCTAAGAGGGTAAGTTTGCGGGTAAGTTTGAGGTACATTGTCTTCCTTTAAAACACTTTGCAGGTGTAAGATGGATAGGTGTGGATACGTAAGATAACGTTATTCTAAAG
>JAYSRE010000117.1:0-1555 GCA_043721235.1 Polaromonas sp.
AAGGTGACGAGCCTTGACCCCGGCACTGGCTCTACAGTTAGAGCTGCTTGGTTCCCCATCTGACTCGGTTGGCCGCTTTACCATGCGGGAAGGCCCGTCATCTATATTGTACCTTTTCAATAATGTGCAGATTTCCGCCAGTATTTACGTGTTGAAATTTCCAAAGCAAATTGATACATCGTGCAACCCGCTATCATTGGAATATGCAAAAAAACATCTCCACCATCAGCCCGCTCCAGGGTTTCAGCTACTCCCGTGCCAAGTTTGAAGAACTTGTCGACACGGCATTGACCCATGCCAAGAAGTTGGGTGCTACCGACGCGGGCGCTGAGGCGTCTGAGGGCACGGGGCTGAGTGTGTCGGCCCGCATGGGCAAGCTGGAGAATGTCGAACGTAACCGCGACAAATCGCTGGGGGTAACGGTGTACATCGGCCAGCAGCGGGGTAACGCCAGCACGTCTGATTTTTCGACCCGGGCGATTGAGCAAACCGTGCAGGCTGCGTATGACATTGCGCGGTTTACAGCGGCTGATCCGGTGGCGGGCTTGCCTGATTTGCGTGATGTGGCCACCCAGCAGCCTGACCTAGATTTGTTTCACCCCTGGGCAGTGGACAGCGCGCAGGCGCTGGAGCTAGCGCTGGAATGCGAAGGCGCAGCCATGGCGGTGAGCAAGAAAATTACCAACAGCGACGGTGCGGGTGTGTCAGCGCAGCAAAGCCACTTTTTGGCAGGGCATTTGCGCGGCGGGCAAATGGGTTTTCGGGGTGGGTATGCTGCGTCGCGGCATTCGGTGTCGGTAGCGCCCATAGCAGGCAAGGGCGCTAATATGCAGCGCGACAGCTGGTACAGCTCGGAGCGGGATGCGTGCAACTTGGCCAGCCCGCAGGCTGTGGGTGTGTATGCGGCGCACCGTGCGCTGGCCCGCTTGCATTCGCGCAAGGTGCCCACAGCGCATTGCCCGGTATTGTTTGAGGCACCGGTGGCAGGCGGCCTACTGGGCGCTTTTGTGCAAGCTATCAGTGGTGGCGCGCTGTACCGCAACACCAGCTTTTTGCAGGGGTCGCTGGGCAAATCTGTATTTTCAAAGCATATTGATATTTTGGAAGACCCGCATGTACTGGGCGGCAAAGGCAGCTCACCGTTTGACGACGAGGGCGTTACCACCAAGGCACGCAGCGTGGTGGACGCAGGCAAAGTGCAGGGCTATTTTTTGTCCACCTACAGCGCCCGCAAGTTGGGTATGCGCACCACAGGCAACGCTGGTGGGTCGCACAACTTAACCATGACTTCGCGCCTTACCCGCCCGGGCGACGACCTGGACGCCATGCTGAAAAAGCTGGGTACTGGCCTGTTTGTTACCGAGCTGATGGGTTCAGGCGTCAACTACGTAACAGGCGACTATTCGCGCGGGGCCAGCGGTTTTTGGGTAGATAAAGGCCGCATTGCCTTTCCGGTGGAAGAAATCACCATCGCCGGCAACATGAAAGATATGTTGCACGGCATCAACGCAGTAGGCGCTGATATTTACTGCGCGGGGTCTAAAACCGTGGGGTC
>JAYSRE010000118.1:0-3848 GCA_043721235.1 Polaromonas sp.
GCTTGTTTGATTGCTTGATCAGTGTATTTGAGGGCCGCCCGATGCAGCCAGTCTTGGCATAGCTGCATTGATGTGACCTGAGTAGTTACGTTTTAAGAGTGTTTTGGGCTGGTAACCCAAGTAAATACTGCTCAAGCAGCTATTAAATTGATAGTTTGTAGAGTTATTCAGAGCCCACAGCTTTCATGGCCGCGTTCATTACAGCGCCCGGCAGCGGGTGGGCCAACAGCCCAGATATGTCACCGCCCGATAAAAACTTAGCCGCCTGCGCACGGCCAAACCCGTAGCTGGTTTGAAACAAGGTGGGCCCTGCGCTGATGCGTTTAACCCCCGCTGCGGCTAAGTCTGCAATAGGATCTAGCGATGCAATCGCCATCACGTTGAGTGGTAAGCCCACTGACTGCACGATTTGCGCCGCATCAGCCGCTTTGTACATGCCAGGGATGAACGCGCCATCGGCACCTGCGCTGTGGTAGGCGTTTAGGCGCTCTGTGCACATGGCGATGGCAGCGCCGCCTTGGGCTAGATTTTTTAACACCACGTCGGTGCGGGCGTTGATAAACAATGGAAGTTGGTCCAGTGCGCTGCGAATGGCGGTAATTTTGGCAGCCAGTAGCTGCGCAGGACCTGTGCCGTCTTCTAGGTTAATACCCACAACACCGCTGCGCGCTACCTGCAAGGCCAGTTGAGCTACTGCTTGCGGATCGTCGCTGTAGCCGTCTTCAAAATCTACCGTGACCGGCACGCGTGCTACGCGCACGATACGTTGTATGGCAGCCAATAGCTGATCCTGCGGCAAGGCGCTGCCATCGGCATAGCCCAAAGACCAAGCCATCGCCGCACTGGACGTAGCCAAGGCCGCAGCCCCCTCGTTTTGCATCAACACCGCGCTGGCTGCGTCCCATACATTGGGCAATAGCAGCGGGCTAGCTTGGTGGTGCAAGGCTTGAAAAGCGGTAAACATACTGTAGGACATTGAATTGGCCTTTTAAAAAAACGGTGGATCATATTATTGGAGTTGACTTGATGCTAAGGCACATGGCTTGGCAAAGCTGGCCGTTTTCGGACACCTGCCATGTCGAAATAGCCGTTGCAGCTTGCATTTAGGGGTTAAAACATGCTGCAGCCCAAGTATTTACTGCTCAAATAGCTAATAAATTCATAGTAAATTCGATTTGAATATTAATTGTTGCTTACGCGGGTTTTGTTTTAAGCGCTTCACTCATCAGCTGGACGCTTTGCGCTAATTCATCTTGGTTCCAATGTGCGTAGCCCATCAAGATGACTTGCTGCTGGCTTGCACTGCTGGCAAAACGTTCAATAGGGTCAAACAGCACGCGCTGCTCAAGGTATTGGCACAGTGCTCTGTAGTTAGCAGCAGGCATAGTGCTGCAATCTAGCACCACATGCAAACCGCCCTCGTCACCGCGCAGCTTGATTTGTGGAGCCAGCGCTTTAAGTTGCACTTTCAGCTGCGCGCGCATGGCAGCATAGCGTTTGCCTACGCGGCGCAAGTGG
Organism: Polaromonas sp.; assembly: GCA_043721235.1. Lineage (GTDB taxonomy): Bacteria > Pseudomonadota > Gammaproteobacteria > Burkholderiales > Burkholderiaceae_C > JAAFIP01. The sequence goes on from JAYSRE010000118.1 coordinate 1,519, forward strand.
CGCTCTAGCTCCCCCGACTTGAGCAGCCAGTTGGCGCTCATTTGCACCGGCCACGAGGCTTGCAATTGCTCTTGCGCAATCAACTGCGCCACAGCTTGCACTATGTCTACCGGTGCTGCGATAAAGCCCAAGCGCAGCGCCGGGCTGATGGCTCGGGCAAATGTGCCGACCACGATGCAATGCTCTGGCGCAGAAGCCGCCAATGGCGCAAAGCGCTGGCCTTCGTGTACGAACTCATGGTCGTATTCGTTTTCGATGATTAAGCTGCCGTGGCGGCGCACGGCTTGTAGCAGCGCAGTGCGCCGCGCTGCGGACAAACGCCCACCCATGGGGTATTGGTGGGCTGCAGTCAGGTGGATCAAACTGGGGAATTCGCTGCCGTCTAACAAATTATCGATGCGCGCACCTTCTGCATCTATGGGTATGCGCAGTAAACGCGCTGACTGCTGACCCAGAGCCTGCACTATGCGGGGGTAGCCTGGGTCTTCCACAGCGCACAAGTCACCTGGTTTCACTAAAACGCGCGCAAGCAAGTCCATCGCCTGCCCTGCACCTGCTGTCACCACAATCTGTTGCGCAGCTACGGTGAGTGATCGTTTAGCCTGCAACCACACTGACAACGACTGGCGCAGCTGCGCATCGCCCTGCGGGTCACCGTAGCCCAACGGGGGCACGTGCCGCCCTGCCTCTTTGCAGGCTGCCCGCCACACTTGTACTGGGAACAGATCTGTGTTGGTTTGCCCTAAGCACCAATCAAGCTTGTGTGCTGAAGAGAGCGCATGAGACGGAGCACTGTTTTGCACAGCGGGCAGACGCTGGCGCAGCCGTGGCAGCACATCCACGCGGGCTTTGCGCGCAGGCGCAGCTGCACCGCTGGCCACCACCGTGCCCAATCGCCCAGTGGCCAGCAGCAACCCTTCGTGCGTCAGGCTGGCGTACGCATCGACCACGCCATTGCGCCCCATGCCCAGCTGCTCAGCCAGCGCGCGCGATGCAGGCAACCGTGTGCCCGCAGTCAGTTGCCCGCCCACGATGCACTGGCGCAGATACCGCTCTAGCGCCTGATAGCCCACATGTTGCCCCGCTGTTTGCGTTTTTAACGCCATTAGCCATGGAGCCAGAGGGGATTGGTTGCTCAAAACATTACCTTTTTGGTTGTTTTATAGAGCTAATTTTAAACAATACTAGCAACCAATGAAAATACGAGTAATCACCGACGATTTCACCAGCGCGAGCGACGGCATTGCCAGCTTTGCAAGCCGAGGCTGGCCTTGCGCTGTAGCCTTTTCGCCTGTTCAGCTACAAACCGCAGCGGTCGTCAGCTGCGATACCGACAGCCGCGTGTTGCCCGCAGCGCAAGCCGCTGAACGTGTGGCCAACTGGGTAGTCGCATGGCAAGACGCGCAGCTGCTGATCAAACAGTTTGACTCCACCTTGCGCGGCTCCGTTGCGGCTGAAATAGCGGCGGCTAGGAAATCCAGCGGCCGCGCCAAACTGATCATCGCCCCAGCCTTTCCCGACGCAGGCCGCACCACACAAGCTGGCGTGGTGTATGTGAATGGCCAACCCGTCTCACAAACGGCGTTTGCAGCTGATCCGCTCAATCCTGTCAAAGAAAGTGATCTTGGCGTTTTGCTGCGCGCAGCGGGTATCAACGCCACGATGTGCCTGCCACACCAAATCATTGAAACGCTACGCACTGTAGATGCGGTGATTGTGGATGCACACACTGAAGCTGATTTGGACACCATCGCGTCAACACAAGCTCATGTGCCTAATGCCTTGTGGTGCGGTTCCACAGGCTTAGTGCGCGCGTTTGCACGCAGCATTGCGCCCGTTGCGGACAATGACATGCTGCCCGGCATAGACATACCAAATTTCAGAAAAACTTGGGTCTGCGTTGGCAGCCGCAACCCCGTGTCGATTGAGCAAAAAGCTTTTCTTTCTACTACCAATCTAAGCGGTGTCACGTTAATCGCGACTGACGAATTACCCGGCGACCCACATCAGCAAGCAATCCAACTCGCAACCACAGTGGCGCAAGCAGTGCAGTCAGGCCAGTGCGACAGCCTGATAGCCACTGGCGGCGAAACCGCAAAGCACATTGCACGGGCCTTGCAGGCCAAGCGCTTGCATGTCTTGCGCGAGCTAGCGCCAGGCATTCCGTTGTGTGCGCTTGAGCTGGCAGACCGAACCCTGCCGTTCATCACCAAAGCAGGCGGTTTTGGCACGCGCCACAGCCTGTTGGAATTAACCCAAGCTTTGCAGAGGCAACACTTATGAAACACACTCTCCACGCCCCCGTAGCCATCAGCATGGGCGACGCTGCG
>JAYSRE010000119.1:0-10236 GCA_043721235.1 Polaromonas sp.
AATGTCTGGGCTATCTCACCCCGCATGAGGTGTTCTATGGCCTGCAAATGTGTCCGTTAAACTAGCTACTGTTGCACTTCGTGCTGGAATCCAAGACTAGTAAAACGCTGCTTTACTTGGCACCGCTAGATAACAGCACACTCACAATACTATTCAATCCACGTGCGCGGGCATGTGCCAACGCGGTGATGCCCTGTGCATCGACCGCGTTCACATCGGCTCCCGCACTGAGCAGCAGTTGCACCATGTCGGCTTGCCCTTCTTGTACGCACAGGGTAAGGGCCGGTGTGCCATTGCGCTTGGTATTTTTGTCAGCCCCTGCGCGCAAAGCTGTTTGTAACGCGGCAGTGTCTTTATTGCGGATGGCCGTTAACAAAGCTGCACTTTGCGTGCTTGGCATGGCCTGCGCGGTTGTAGCCGCTGGCATGGCGGGCTTTGCCGTTACGGCTTCTGCACTGGCTGATGCGGTAGGTTCTGCGCTTGTGGCTTCATCTTTGGCGATGCGCTGCACCATGCCAGCTAAGCCTTCTGTAGAGGTGGATTTTTTGGCGCGGGCTAGCTTGTCAGTGCTGGTGTTGGCTGCAGCTTCAGTGTCTGCCCGTTCTGCGGCGGCAAGTTCGGTGCTGGGCTTGGGCTCTGCTGGGACAGGTGCAGGGGCTTGGTCTTTAGCTTGTGCTGTGCTGGGGCGTGTGGGTGCTGGTGTGGGTGCTGGTGCAGTTTTGGCTTGGGCCATTTGTGTTGATGGCGGTTTGGCCAGTGCTGCCGGTGCGACAGCAGAGGCTGCTGCAGGGGCTGCTGGCGGTGCGCTGGCGGCTTGTGGTGCTGCATCCACAGTGTGGGTATTTTGCGCTATGGCCGTGGGCGGCGATTCGGTGCTGAAGGCGGCGTTTTTGTCTTCGGGGGCTGCACTGTCCCACTGCATGAACAGCAAGCCACTTAGGCCAAAGATGGCCACGCAAGCCAGGGCGCGTATTTTCCAATGGCTGTCGTTAGCAGGTGATTTTTCAGCATCAAAATGGCCTGTCGCCCAAGGAAATACTGCGCGAGTAGCTATTGAATTAATAGTGCTATTAGTTGGTGTGTTGGCTGGTGTATTGGCTGCAACTGACCCTGTGCTTTCGGTGGGTGGTGCCTTGGCGCGCTGCGCTGCCAGTTGCTCTGCGTAAGCCAACACGTTGGCGCGTACGTGTGGGCTAGGCCGTGTTGTGGCAATAACTTCGGTGGGAACTGGTATGTTTGCCGCAGCGCCAGGCTTGCTGCTTGAACTTGCGTTGTCTGCCGCATGTGCATCTAGCTGCGCTTGTGCAGCATGGTAGCGGGCCACCAAGCTATCAGAGGCTGTTGTAGCAGAAGCAGCAGAAGCAGCAGAAGCAGCAGAAGCAGCAGAAGAGGAGGGGGGGGGTGCTTGTGTCATGCGTGCTCCTGTGCAAACTCGGCCAGCAGGGTTTTTAGCTTGTTTCTTGCGTAACGCAGGCGGCTTTTGGCGGTTTCAAAACTGCAGTTTGTAGCTACCGCAATCTCTTGCACGCTCATGTCGCCCTCTGCTTGCAATAAAAAGGCCTCCCGCTGGTCTGCAGGCAGCGTCTCTACAGCCACTAGCAGCGCGCGGGCTTGTTCGCGCGACGCAATTTGCCGCAGGGGGCCAAAGCCCGAGTCTGCAATCAGCTGGGCGCGCAGTTGCACGGTCTCATCGCCCTCTTTGTCCAAGCTGTCATGCGGCTTAACGGCGCGCCAATGGTCAACGATGCGGTGATGGGCCAGGGTGAAAAGCCAGGTTTTAAATTTGGCACCATTTTTAGCGGGTTCGTAGCTGGCAGCGCTGCGCGCCACCGCAAACCACAGCTCTTGGGTCAGCTCGTCAGCACTGGCTTGGTTTTGCACGCTGCGCTGTACATAGCGCCACACGGGCATTTCATGGCGCGTGTACAGTATATTGAACGCCGCAAGCTGCCCTTGTGCGTAGTACAGCATCAAGGCCTCATCGCTTGCATGCTGCAGTGCATCGGGGGCTGTTTCCATCCCGTCCATTGTGCACTACGCAAAGCGCTACCTCCAGGTGGGTGGGTCGGGTGCATAGCCCACTGCGCCATCTGGAAAAGGGTTAGGCCGGGGTGCAGCGGCAGGGCGTGGCGCAGGAATCACGCCCATGGCCAGTAGGTTGGCATAGCTGTCGTAGCGAATGCGCACCACTTCGGCAGGGGCGCTGCTGTCGCGTTCAAATTCGGTGTGGTTTACATACGAGCTTTCGCGTGCGCCGTGGCCTGTGCCCAGCTTGGGTGCTGGCTGGGCGGCTTGTGTAGACTGCGGCTCAGCGCGTTTGGAAAAGCTGTCGCTGCTTTTGTCGCTGCTGCGCAACTCGTGCAGCGCGTCAGAAGGTGCCTCTGCTTTGGCAGCAGACGGGGCTGCAGCACTTTCTGCGTCTTCATAGCGTTTAGCGCGCGAGTGGTAGGGCACTACAGGCTGCACCTCTATGGGCTGGCGCTCTTTAAACAGCGCCACACCAATCACTCCTACATCACGCGGGCGGCCCGTGCGCTCGGCGTAGCTGTTGGGCGACGCGGTAAATTCAAACGCGGCTACGTCGCTGTTACTTTTGCGCCAGCCCGTAATGTCGTAGCGCTGCCAAGCAGCAAATACGTAGCCGGACTGCTGCACACTGGCGGTCTCACCGCTAACCACATTAACCCCGTCTACCGAGGTTACGGCCAGCACACGGCGGCCCGATGCATTGCGAACGGCAATAGCGTACTTTGCCCCCGGTGTACCCGCCACCCAGTACTCGCCGCGGTGGTAATGCACCGGCAGCGTAGCGCCCGAGCTACGGTCCGTTACCGTGACATCGGCCAACCTGCCCACAGCCTGCGCCTGCGCGCTCAAACCGCCTACGGCTACAGCTGCAGCCCAAACCAAGATCCATTGCTTCATCACAGACTCCTTTGTTAACGATGGAGCAGATTGAAACGGCCCAGCGCGGAAAAAGGGGTTAAATTATTGTATTTAAAGGTGGCAGATTCATGCGCAAAGTACGTCACTGGACCTTTACGGGTCAGTTTGTGCCCAATATTAGTCAGTTTAGTTCGTCTGGCAACCGCACCCGAATCACCGCCCGCACAAACCCGTGGTCGGAACGGGAGCGGTCTTTGCCCTCTTGCAAATGGTCGTTAAAGTAGTCTACGCGGCGCACGTCGCCTATGCTAAAGCGGCTGTGCGGCAGGAACTCTTCGCTGACCAAAATCTGGTCTAGCACTTCAGGAAAGCCTTGGTGCACGTGGCTGTAGGCTACATCTTTTTTAAGTGCCATTTCGCCTTGCTCTTCATAGGCGTTAAATAGGGCGGTGTCGCGGGCGGCTTTGTTGTAGGCTACTTCGTTGGTTGCGGCGATCATTTGGGTGGTAACGCTGTGGGGGCCGTCGTTAAAGTCGCCCATCACTATCAGGGGTTCGTGGCTGCGTTTAAGCACGTCGATGACCACGCCGCGCAGGGCAGCGGCTTCTGCGCCGCGAATAATCAGGCTGCGCAGCGTGGCGCGGGTTTGAATATTAGGGTCGTCGCGGTCTTCGCTGGGGTGGCCCTGCCCGTCTTGTAAAAATTTAGGCCGCTTGCTTTTAAGGTGCGCGGTCAGCACATGGATGCTTTGGCCATGCTTCATGCGCAGCGAGACCAGCAGGGGCGGGCGCTCAAACTTGGTGTGCTCGCCCAGCTCAGGCACCTGCACATGCAGGTGGGCCGGGAAGTGGGTGATAGATTCAATGCGGTCTACGTCCAGACGGGTGATGATGCCCACGCGGGGGGTGTTCACAGCGCCGCCTGTCGGTGCTGCACTACTCCCGCCGCCTGTCGGTGCTGCATTACTCCCGCCGCCTGCATTGTGGGGCTCACTGTTTTCCGCACCCGGCACCATGACATGTGCGTAGCGCAAACCGCTGCGGCTGACCGCTGCCTTCAATGCGGCATCGTCCCATACCTCTTGCACCGCCAATATATCGGCGTTCAGTGCTGCTATGCGCCCACCCAGCCAGTCAATTTTGCGTTCAAAGTCGCGTGGGCTGTAAACATCTTGGTTGGCATAAAACACGCGGCCAGGGTTGGCCAGGTTCAGTACGTTGGCTGTGGCCGCCACCAGGGTGGTGACGTTGTTACTTGCAAGGTGTTGGGCAGGTGTGGTGGGCATGGCGGCTTCCTTTGCCGCCATGGTAGCGCATTGCGCTGGGCTAACTACCCTTGGCCAATCGCTGCAGCTGGCCTGACAGGGCAATGCGTGTGCCACTTTGGCCGCTTGCTACCATGCAGTGCAGCGCGCGTGCGACAACGGCGGCTTCAATCGCTTTGTAGTTGGCGGGTATTAAAAAGTCCATGGCGTGCATCAGCATGAGGCCAACTTGCTCGCCAGGCCGGGCGGTTTGCTTAAGCGCAGCGCGGTCGCCAGCCAGCATACTGGGCCGCGCAATGCTGACGCTGGCGTAGCCCAGTGCACTGACGGCGGCCTCGGTTTGGCCTTTGGTGCGGTTGTAAAACACCCGCGACGCAGCATCTGCACCCATGGCGCTGACTATACCAATACGCATACCGTTTGCTATATTATTAATAGCTTCTTGTTCAGCATTTCCTTGGGCGATAGCCATAAAAGCACCATAATCTATGGCTTTGAATGCGGCTTGGCTGCCCGCCACCTTGATGGTGGTGCCCAGTGCTATGTACACATCGTCACATGCAGGCAAGGCTGCAATGTGCGTGGGGTTGGCAAAGTCTACCGTGTGGGCTACCAGCTTGGGGTGCTGCACTGCAGGGGCGCGGCGGCCCACGCAGTGCACAGCGCAGTAGCGCGGGTCGGCCAGCAGCAGCATGAGCAGCTCACGGCCTACCAAACCGGTGGCACCTGCGAGCAGTGCCGTGCGCAAACTATGCTGTGCTTGGGCCATGCTGTCTATTTAAAAATGAGAAAACCGCAAACTCGGCAGGAGGCAGCTTAATAGCCGCCGCGATTGCCGCCGCCGCCACTGCGGTTGCCGCCACCGTTGCCACCGCCGTATCCACCACCACCACCACCACCGCTACTGCGACCTCGGCCACCACCATTTCCACCGCCATAGCCGCCACCGCCGCTGCGATTGCCACCACCGCCACCACCGCCACCACCGCCACCGCGGCCCCGGTTGCCCATCACGTCGATGCTGGTACGCAATGGGTCGGGCTGTGCGCCAGCGCCCATGCCGCTGCCTTGGCCAGAGCGGTTAGCGTTGTTGTTTCTGCGGCCTTCACTTAAAGCGCGAGACTGCAGGTGCAGCCCATCGCGCTGCATGTGCTGGCGCTCGCGTGGGTCAGCAAAGTCGCCTTCTTCGCGTTGGCTGTCTTGTTGCATGCGCTCTTGGGGCGTGCCATGGTTGTAGCCGTCGTTTTGCGCGCTGGTTTGTGGGTAAGGGGAGCGTGGTCCACGGTTGTTGTGTGCTGGGCCGCGAGAGCCCGGGCCACGGTTGTCAGCGCGGCCTTGGCCATTGAAGTTGCCGCCGCCGTTGTGGTTGCGTTCTACGCCACCATTGCCTTGGCCATTGCTGTGTCCACGGCCTCGGTTGCCACCCGCAGGGCCTCGGTTACCACCGGCAGGGCCACCGCGGCCAGAACCGGCGCTACCGCCACCTTCGCTAGCGCGTTTTTCGCGCACGCGGTCGGTCATCTCACGGCGTGCATTTTTGGCGGCTTGCGCCATTACGTCACGGCTTGGTGGCTTGCCTGCGCCGCCCCATAAGGTCTGGCGACCCATGGCAATCGGCTCGGCCCGCTCATCAGCATCGGGCAAAAAGTCGGCATAGTCTTTGCGCGGTATGTCTTGGCGGGTAAACGCCTCAATCGCCGCCAAAAAGCCTTCTTCGTCTAAGCTCACCAGGTTCACCGCTTGGCCTTCTTTACCTGCACGGCCAGTGCGGCCAATGCGGTGTACGTAGTCTTCGCTTACGTTGGGAATTTCGTAGTTCACTACGTGCGGCAGGTCTTCAATATCAATCCCACGTGCGGCAATGTCAGTGGCTACCAGAGCGCGAATGTCGCCGCTTTTAAAGCCCGCTAATGCTTGCGTACGTGCGCCTTGGCTTTTGTTGCCGTGCAACGCCATGGCGCTGATGCCGTTCTTCTCCAAGAATTCAGCCACATGGTTAGCGCCAAACTTGGTGCGCGTAAACACCAGCACCTGGCTCCAGTTGTGTTCCTGGATAATGTGTGCCAACAATGCCTTCTTTTTAGCGCGGCCCACCAAGTGCCATGACTGGCTGATGCGCTGCACTGTGGTGTTGCTGGGCGTAACCTGGATCGACCTAGGGTTGTTCAGCAAACCTTGTGCCAGCTGGCGAATCTCGTCGCTAAAAGTAGCTGAGAACAGCAGTGACTGCTTTTGTGCAGGCACCATTTGCAGCACTTTGCGAATGTCGTGGATAAAACCCATGTCCAGCATGCGGTCGGCTTCGTCTAGTACAAAAATTTGCACATGCGACAAGTCCAGCATGCCTTGGCCAGCCAAGTCGAGCAAGCGGCCGGGTGTGGCTACCAAAATATCGACACCGCGCTTGAGTTTGTTAATTTGCGGGTTGATGCCTACACCGCCAAACACTACGGTAGAAGTGAGCTGTAAATGCTTGCCATAGTCTTTGACAGATTCCTCGACCTGCGCCGCCAGCTCGCGCGTGGGCGTGAGCACCAAGGCGCGGATGCCAATGCCGCCAAACTTGTTGGTGGCACTGCGGCTCATGGCCAGCTTGTGCAGGATAGGCAGCACAAAGGCGGCGGTTTTGCCGGTGCCAGTTTGGGCTCCGGCTAAAAGATCTTCTCCGGCAAGTACGGCGGGAATCGCCTGCTGCTGGACAGGGGTAGGCGTGGTGTAGCCTTTTTCTTGCACTGCTTTAAATAGGGCCGGTGCCAGGCCAAGTTCGTCAAAGTTCATTAGATAGCGCTGTTGCGCAATGTGACCGCGTTACCTGCATTCCTAGATGTTGTGGGAAGCAAGCCAGTTAATTACGGTCTGGTTTACAAGTAGCCCATCGCTTCTAAGCATCTTTTATGTACAAGAGCTTGCGACCGGCCCCAGCAGAGCGCTGGCGTTAAGCTGTTCTGGTGTAGCTAACGAATGTATTGTCTCATATTCTTGTAGCGCAACTTTTTTGCAGCCCCCAAGTTGCCCCCAGACTGCCCCCAGACTGCCTAGATACCCGCTGGTTTGCGAAACAAACGCATGCGGTCCATGGTTTTGAGGACGATGGTTTTGAGCGCACTGCCTTGTTGCACCGTCAGCCTAACTTCTGCATCGGGACTGGCACGGTCCCAGAGCTTTTTGTAAAAAGCTTCTAGGCTGCTAACTTGGGTTCCGTCTACCTCCAGCACCACGTCTCCTATTTGCAAGCCAGCAGCTTGCGCAGGACTTTCGTCATTTACCCGCACTACCTGAACCTTGCCGCCTTGCTCGCTAGACGTAATGCCCAGCCATGGGCGGCGCGACTGTTTGCTGCTGCCGGTTTGCATTAGCTCGTTAAGGATGGGTTTGAGCAAATCAACCGGCACAAACATATTGCCTGGCCTACGGGTGTTGTTACCTGCACTGTCCATGACAAACAAACTGCCTATGCCCAACAGCTCACCGCGCTGGTTAAAAAGCGGCGCACCGGAGTGGTTTTCAATAGGTGGGCTGGTAAATATGGCATTCTCAATATGGTATTCCCAGTAGCCCGAAAATGCGCGTTGACCCACCAACTGTGTCATGCGCACATCGGCATCTTCTGCGGGTTGCGCACCGGTGCTGGACATCAAGGCATCCCCTGCAGTGTTGCCTGCTATGCTGCCTAGCGCAACAGGCGTGATTCCGCGCAGTGGTACCAAGGGCTGTAGCAGACCAAAACCCGTAGCTTGGTCGTAGGCCACTACACGGGACGGAACAGTTTTTTTGTCTTGCATGGTAATTTGAACCGTGTCGGCTTCTAGTACCAAGTAGCCAATCGTCAGTACCAAGCCTTCAGGTCCGATCACCACACCCGAGCCGCTGCGCCGCATTCCCAGTGTTTGTGCAGACCTTGCGCCTTCTGCAGCTACCGCCTGCACGCCCACTACCGCTTGGTGCGCGCGTGCCAGTGCGTCCATAGTTTCTTGGGGAGTCAAGGCTGCTACCCGCGCTGCAGGCGCGCTGGCTGCGCCCACCGCTGCGCTAAACGCGCACAAAAAAACAGTTCGCAACAGCACCCGTACAACCGATTTCATAGCACGTTTTCGCTGTGGCTTATGCAGCGCGCTGCAAGCAGGCACAAGGGGTAATGGGGCAGCAATCAGCAGGGCAGATGGAACAGTATGCATGGCGTTACTCTTTTGCGTTATTTATCATGCACCGGTTTAAATATCCGTGCAAGGCACTGGGGCAGCTACAAACTTTGGCCACTGACTTAAGGCTTTGTTCTGTGGGCTTTGTTTTGGCAGTGCGGGGAATAAAAGCCTGACTTCTTGCCAGGGTAATGCCATAAATACAACTGCTTACGTATGTGTTTCAAAGCAGCGGCCTTTCCATATAAGTTAGTGCACGCAAACTAATTTGGGAGAAACGCTTGAGTTTGATAGAATAGAGATGTTAGTTTTGAAGATTTTCTGCATAAGTGCAACCTAAAAATCCACGATGTGAGACACCCACAGGCTGTCCACCGTTGATCCACAGATCGCCCACAAGTTGCTTACTTAGCCATATGTTAATTTGTGGATAACTTGTGTATAAAATCTTGTTGCTAGGCGGCAACGGCTAAAATTTGATTGTTTTAGTGCTGTGCCTGACGCGCTTTTTGCCTACAATGAAAGTCCAACTATCGCAGTTGCCAAAGATTGTTGGTTTCGGGGCACGTCACTTTTAAGGGCGTGCCCCTTTTTCTTGTGCGTTGCATTTGCTAAGTAGCAACTCCTTGTAGATCAAGCACTTATTGAATTTGTTTAAGAACTTTGTTGATGAACCACATCCGTAACTTTTCGATCATCGCGCACATCGACCATGGTAAATCTACGCTGGCCGATCGCTTGATTTCTCGCTGCGGTGGTTTGGAAGACCGCGACATGAGCGCGCAGGTACTTGACTCGATGGACATCGAGAAAGAGCGTGGGATAACTATCAAAGCGCAGACTGCTGCACTGCAATACAAAGCGCGCGATGGTAAGACCTACAACCTTAATTTAATCGACACACCAGGCCATGTCGATTTCAGTTATGAAGTCTCGCGCAGCCTGTCTGCGTGTGAAGGTGCGTTGCTGGTGGTAGACGCGTCGCAGGGCGTAGAAGCGCAAACCGTAGCCAACTGCTACACCGCGATTGAGCTGGGCGTAGAAGTGACTGCGGTGCTCAACAAAATGGACTTGGCCAGCGCCGATCCCGAAGCGGCCAAGCTAGAGATTGAAGAAGTCATTGGCATCGACGCCTCAGATGCTATTCCCTGCTCAGCCAAAACTGGCATGGGCGTGGACGAAATTTTAGAAACCATTGTTACCAAGTTTCCAGCGCCGCGCGGCAACCCTGACGGCCCACTGCGCGCCATGATTGTGGACAGCTGGTTTGACACTTACGTAGGTGTTGTCATGCTGGTGCGTGTGGTGGACGGCCGCTTGGCCAAAGGTGACCGCTTCAAACTAATGGCCAACGGCCTGCAGTACAACGCCGACAACGTAGGCGTGTTTACCCCTGCTAACGAGCCGCGCAAATCGCTGGAAGCGGGCGAGGTGGGTTACATCATTGCCGGTATCAAAGAACTTAACGCCGCCAAGGTAGGCGACACTGTCACCCGCGTGGTGTTGGGCAGCGGTGGCGCAGCCGCAACTGCCACCATAGCGCTGCCAGGGTTTAAAGAAATTCAACCCCAGGTGTTTGCGGGCCTGTACCCCACCGAGGCTAACCAGTACGACGCTTTGCGCGATGCGCTGACCAAGCTGCAGCTCAACGACAGCTCACTGCGCTTTGAGCCTGAAGTGTCTCAAGCGCTGGGTTTTGGCTTTCGCTGCGGCTTTTTAGGCTTGCTGCACATGGAGATTGTGCAAGAGCGTCTGGAGCGCGAATTTGACCAAGACCTGATTACTACCGCGCCTAGCGTGGTGTACGAAGTGCTCACAGGTGGCAAAGATCCCCAAACCATCATGGTCGAAAACCCCTCCAAAATGCCCGAGGTCAGCGCGATTGCCGAAATCCGCGAACCTATCGTGACGGTGCATTTATATATGCCGCAAGAATATGTGGGCGCG
>JAYSRE010000120.1:0-3844 GCA_043721235.1 Polaromonas sp.
GTCAGCCAGCTGGCGCGCCGGCATGTCACGGTATCGCTCTCAGGTGACGCGGGTGACGAGGTGTTTGGTGGCTACAACCGATACCAGTCTACTGCACAACTTTGGCCCACACTACAGCAAACGCCGCTGGCACTGCGCTCGCTTGCGGCGAAAGCAATGACCAGTGTGTCGCCTCGCACATGGACCAACTTGTCTAACTGGCTACCACCCACAAAGCACCTGTCCAAACTGAATAACTTGGGTGACAAATTACATAAGGCAGCAGGAGTGTTGGGCAGCGGCAGTATTGACGCGCTGTACCTAGGTTTGGCCTCGCACACATCCAGTCCAGAAACGTGGGTGGTGGATGGGATAGACCATCACACCCAATCTATGTTTGACCACCCAGATTTGCTGGGGCTGGATGATGTAGAAAAAATGATGCTGATCGACACGCAAACCTACCTCTCAGACGATGTGTTGTGCAAAGTGGACCGCGCGGCCATGTCTGTCAGCTTGGAAAGCCGCGTTCCTTTTTTAGACCATCGGGTGTTCGAGTTTGCATGGAGCTTGCCCATCGACTACAAGATTCACAACGGCATCACCAAATGGCCGTTGCGGCAAATTTTGTACCGCTATGTGCCTCAAAAGCTGATTGACCGGCCCAAGATGGGATTTGGCATACCGCTGCATGACTGGTTGCGTGGCCCCATGAAAGCCTGGGCCGAGGAATTGCTGGACGAAGGGCGGCTGCAACGTGAGGGTTATTTTCACGCTGCGCCCATCAGGCAAGCATGGCAAAGCCATCTTTCTGGAAAGTACAACTATGCCCATAAGCTGTGGCCGGTATTGATGTTCCAAGCCTGGCTGCAAGCCAACTAGTGAATGGTTGATTTAGCTACTGATGCCGCTGTGGCAATACCCACCAAAAAATTACTATTTGTAGTCAATGTGGACTGGTTTTTTCTGTCTCATCGCCTGCCTATTGCGCTTGAAGCCATGCGGCAAGGCTATGAAGTGCACATTGCGGTGGGGATCACGGATCGGCTCGCCGAGCTGCACGCGCATGGGCTGCATGTGCATCCCTTGGATATCAGCCGCAGCAAAACCGGGCTGGGTGAGGCATTGCAGGTGGCCAGACAAATTTGGAGTGTCTATCAAACTGTGCAGCCCGATGTGGTGCATCTCGTGACGATCAAGCCTGTACTGATGGGTGGCATTTTGGCGCGACTGGCTGGTGTGCCTGCGGTGGTCGCTGCCGTGTCGGGCCTGGGCTTTGTGTTTCTTGAGAGGGGGCTTGTTGCGGCCCTGCGCCGAAAGCTAGTGGGGGTTTTGTACAAGGCATCTTTTGGGCACCGCAATTTGAAAGTTATTTTTCAGAATGCGCAGGACAAAGCTACCTTGGTACGACTTGCAAATTTGCCAGATGCAAAAACTGAACTGATTCGCGGATCTGGCGTGGATGTTTCGCAATTTACTGCCTGCCCTTTGCCAACCGGCGCGCCCGTGGTCATGCTGGCTGCGCGCTTGCTGGCAGACAAAGGAGTGCGTGAGTTTGTGCAGGCTGCTCGCTTGTTAAAAACCGGTGGGAGCACGGCTCGATTTTGTTTGGTGGGCTCCGCCGACCTGCACAACCCCGCCAGTCTCACCCAAGCTGAGCTCGATGCTTATCAAAAAGAGGGCGTTGTTGAACTTTGGGGTCACCGCACCGACATGTCCACCACGCTGTCTGAGGCGCATATTGTGGTGCTGCCTTCGTACCGGGAGGGCTTGCCCAAAGTGCTGATCGAAGCGGCGGCGTGTGGCAAGGCGGTAGTGACCACGGATGTTCCGGGCTGTAGGGATGCTATTGAAGCGGATGTGTCGGGCTTGCTGGTGCCTGCACGCGATGCGCAAGCACTGTCGCAGGCGATAGCCGCGCTGCTTAGCGACCCACAGCGCTGCTACGCAATTGGGCAAGCGGGTCGCCGATTGGCTGAGCAAGCCTTTGACATTAAGCAAGTAGTGGCGCAGCACCTGCATATTTACGCCGGCTTGATAGCCAACAGCAAGGTACGCAAAGCATGAAAGTACTGGTGACGGGTGCCAACGGGTTTGTGGGCAGCGCCACAGCGCGCAGCTTAGCCAAGCTCGGCCACAGCGTGGTAGCGCAGACTAGGCAAATGCCTGCTATGCCATGGCCTACCTGTGCAATCATTACGCCTTGCATAACAGACCTAGACCAAACCAACGGCGTGCAGACCGCCCTGCAAGGCTGCGACTGGGTCGTACATACTGCCGCGCGGGTGCACCAAGTGCGTGAGACTGCGGCCAATCCCTTGGAAGCCTACCGTAAAGTCAACACCCAGTACACCCTCGATCTGGCCCATGCAGCAGCAGCGCAAGGCAGCAAACGTTTTGTGTTTTTAAGCTCTATCAAGGTCAACGGGGAGTGGACTGCAGAAGGTCAAGCTTTTCGCACAGACAACGCCGCAGCACCCAAAGACCCCTACGGCATCAGCAAACTGGAGGCTGAGCAGAGCCTGCGCGCGATTGCCGCCCAAACTGGCATGGAGGTCGTCATCGTCCGCCCCCCCTTAGTCTACGGCCCTGGCGTTAAGGCTAACTTTTTAACCATGATGCAGTGGCTGCAGCGGGGTATTCCGTTGCCGCTGGGGGCGATTGATAACCAGCGTAGCTTGGTGGGGCTGGGCAATTTGGTAGGTTTGCTGGAGAAATGCCTGACGCACCCAGCTGCTGCAAACCAAACGTTTTTGGCCAGCGATGGGCAGGATGTGTCTACCACTGAGCTGCTGCGGGCCCTGGCCAAGGCGCTGAGGGTGCCTGCGCGTTTGCTACCCGTGCCGCAGGCTTGGCTTGAGGGGGCGCTGGGTGCACTGGGGCGCGAGGCTTTGGCGCAGCGCTTGTGTGGTAATTTGGCGGTGGATATCGAAAAAACACGCCAGCTTTTGGACTGGACACCGCCGTACACCTTAGCGCAGGGCTTGCAGGCTACTGCAGACCATTTTTTAGCGCAGCGCTGACGCTGCTGGCGGCCTGAGTGCTAAGGAGATGGGGCTCACAGAGATGGGCTTAAGTGCCAGCCCTTTAAAATAGCGGTATGAATTCAATAATTACCCCAGGCACTGCCGCCCCCACTGTCCCCGCCGCCGAACCCCAAGACGACAACAAACTGATTGCTGAGCGCCGTGCCAAGTTGCAGGCTATTCGCGCGGTGCAGTCCGCAGGCGGCCCTGTGGCTTTTCCTAACGACTTTAAACCCACCGATACTGCCGGTGCGCTGCATGCTACATACGACGCTATCGACATGCCGGGCAGCGACGCTGCGGTAGAACCCGCTTGTGTAGCAGGCCGCATGATGCTTAAGCGCCTGATGGGCAAGGCCAGCTTTGCTACCATTCAAGACGGCTCTGCTGGGCTGGAGGGCCTCAGCCGTATTCAACTCTACGTAAGTAAAGACGCGCTTGGGGAAGAGGCTTATGAGCGTTTTAAGCATTGGGATTTGGGCGACATCGTTGGTGCTGAGGGCAAGCTGTTTAAAACCCGCACCGGGGAGCTCACCATTTTGGTGACCTCCGTGCGCCTGCTGACCAAAAGCCTGCGCCCGCTGCCTGATAAATTCCACGGCATTGCCGATGTCGAGGTGAAATACCGCCAGCGCTATGTTGACTTGATCACCGACGAAGTCGCGCGTGAGCGCTTTCGCGCCCGTAGCAAAGCGGTCAGCTCGCTGCGCAGTTTTATGGCGGACAACGGCTTTTTAGAGGTGGAAACACCCATGCTGCACCCCATTCCAGGGGGGGCCAACGCCAAGCCATTTAGCACGCACCACAACGCACTAGACCAAGAAATGTTCTTGCGCATT
>JAYSRE010000121.1:0-3767 GCA_043721235.1 Polaromonas sp.
GCGTTCGAGCTCTTCAAGCTCGGCATTGATGAAAATCCGAAAAGCCTGAAATGTGCGCGTTGCAGGGTTCTGGCCCTGCTCGCGGGTTTTGACCGTGCCAGCCACGAGGCTGGCCAACTCAAGGGTGGATCGAATCGGGCCCCGTTCTTGTCGGCGCGCTGTAATCGCCTTTGCAATGGGCCCAGCAAACCGTTCTTCGCCATAGTCACGAATCACCTCCTTGATATGAAGTTCCTCTGCCGTCTCCAGCCACTGCGCCACACTTTGGCCACGCGTGGTGTCCATGCGCATGTCCAGCGGTGCGTCGCCACGGAAAGAGAAACCCCGCGCAGGGTTGTCGATCTGCGGACTGCTGATGCCTAAGTCCATCAACAATCCGTGCACACTGCCACTGGGCAAATCGCCTATGTTGGCAAAGCCTTCGTGGCGAATCGAAAAGCGCTTGTCGTTGATGGTGGCAGCTTCGTCCAGCGCTTCGGTGTCTTTGTCGAATGCCGTCAAGCGGCCCTGGGCTGATAAGCGCGAGAGGATCAAACGTGAATGCCCGCCGCGCCCAAAAGTTGCGTCGACATAGTGACCGTCTGTTGTTGATATCAGTGCATCGACTGCTTCGCTCAACAAGACGGTGGTGTGTTGCCATGTAGTTGCCACCGTGCGCCTGTTAAAAAGAAAAGTCTTTAAACGCTTGGGGCACTTCGCTTTGCAGCGCCTGGGCCTCTTTGGCATCGTGTGTGGCCTTGTCCCACAGCTCGAAGTAGCTGCCCAGGCCCATCAGCACCGTGTCCTTGGTAATACCGGTAGCAGCGCGCAGCTCGGGCGATATCAAAATGCGGCCCGTGCCGTCCATCTCAACATCCATCGCATTTCCTAAAAATATACGCTTAACCCACTGCGCCGACATCGGCACTTGGGCAATACGTTCACGAAATTTTTCCCACTCAGGACGCGGAAAAATCATCAAGCAACCATCAGGGTGGCGCGTAACCGTTAACTGCCCGCCCGCAGTCGCGCTCAGCACCTCCCGGTGCCGCGTGGGTACCGAGAGTCTGCCTTTGGCATCGAGAGCGAGAGCGGAAGCGCCTTGGAACATGGTTTTTTGCTGGAAATGCAGTTCGTGGATAAAAATATCCACTTTTTTGCACTATTTACCACTGTAGCAGGAATCCACACAGTTACAAGGGGCAAACTGTAAAAAAGTTCAATGAAATCAAGGACTTAGAGCTGGTATTGCACACAGGATAAGAAAAAATACCTATGCAAACCAAGTACTTAGCGCGCACAGTGAAAGTATTGCACGAGGGTTTAGCCCTATGTCTAGCTTTGCCCTTTGCCCTAGGTTGATTAGCGCTTCGCTGGGGTAGGCAAAAACTGGTTGTCTAACTTACAAGAAAATACCGCTTTTAAACTATGCTATGTTTATAGTAGCTGCTTAATTAACATTTCCTTGGGCGGTAGCGCTATTTGGCTTGAAATTCTTGTTTTTCTTTTTTTCTAAGGTTTTTGTGGTTTTCCAAGGTCTTTGAAAATTGCCTTTCCTGTATTTACACGTTTGAGCAGCTTGCTGGTTTGGTTTGGAGGATATTTGACGCGAAGTGGGTCAAGATTTCGGTGGATGCTCCAAACCCAGTCCTGCGTGTAGTTCGGGCAAGTTTGCACAAACCTGCCCCGTCGCCCGGCCCAGTTAATCAGGGCACATAAGCATTGCTTCAGGCTGTTTAACAACTTACGTTACTGCAAAATACATAGCTACTAACACAGCATTTCCTTGGGCGATAGGCATAAAACATCAAAATACCACCTCTGAATATGCAAACAAATCAATGGCACGAACCATGCTGTTTTCGAAAAGCACGAGGCTCCACAGCACCCGGTACGGCCCATACGCCCCGCCCTGCTGCACGTGCGCCACGCTCCTCTGCGGCATACGGCCCCGGGCTGTTACGGTAGCGATAGCTCCATGCCTGGCCTTGTTGCACCATCCATGCGCCCAGATCGTCGCTGCCCAATTGCACGCGCGCTAACATGCGGCCATAGTCGTCATAACGGCTGGTGTCCAGCCGCACGGTTTGGTGTAGTGCTTTGGCTTTGAGCGTGGCCAGCGATATGGCACCGCCTGTTTGGCAGATCTCAGGGGCATCGATGCCTGCAAAACGCACCTTCACCGGCTTAGCGCCGCCTGCGGGCAGCACCCACAGGGTGTCGCCGTCGGTCACGTGGGTTACCACGCCTGCCAGCTGTTTAGGCTGCGCGGCCACAGCCCAGCACGCACTGCCGGCCAAGCACACAGCTGCAAAGCCCACAACGCCATGCTCGGCAAAAAATTTAACCATCTACCCACCTCTTTCAAAACTCTGAAACCACAGTAAATCTGCTGGGTTTCATCTTAGGTAACATAATAGAGCTTTCAACACTAAAAACGAGACCTGCATGACCTACGTGAACACCCAACTGCTAATCGACAACCAATGGCGCGATGCGCAAGGCGGTAAAACGCTGCCTGTGGTAAACCCCGCCACCAGTGCAGAGATTGGCCGCGTAGCCCACGCTGCGGTTGCTGACTTGGACGCCGCATTGATCGCCGCGCAAAAAGGCTTTTTGGTGTGGCGCGCCATGCCCGCCATTGAGCGCAGCAAGATCATGCGCCAAGCCGCCGTGCTGATGCGCGAACGCGCCGACAAGATCGCCATGTTGATGACGCTAGAGCAAGGCAAACCACTGGCCGAAGCCAAAGTGGAATGCCTGTCTGCCGCCGATATCATCGAATATTTTGCCGAAGAAGGCCGCCGCATTTATGGCCGCATTGTGGCACCACGCGCAGCCAACGTGCAGCAAATGGTGCTGAAAGAACCCGTCGGCGTGGTGGCTGCGTTTACACCGTGGAACTTTCCTATCAACCAAGTGGTGCGCAAAATGTCAGCCGCCATGGCCACCGGCTGCTCCATCATAGTCAAAGCGCCTGAAGAAACGCCTGCCTCGCCCGCAGAGCTGATTCGCGCTTTTGTCGACGCAGGTGTGCCACCAGGCGTGGTGGGCTTGGTGTACGGCAACCCAGCGGAGATTTCGTCGTACCTGATAGCGCACCCCACCGTGCGCAAAATTACCTTTACCGGCAGCACTGCAGTAGGCAAGCAACTGGCCGCGATGGCAGGCCAGTACATGAAGCGCGCCACCATGGAGCTGGGCGGACATGCTCCAGTTATCGTAGCAGAGGACGCAGATATTGCGCTGGCTGTCAAAGCATCGGCTGGAGCGAAGTTTCGCAACGCAGGCCAGGTGTGCATTGCCCCTACCCGCTTTTTGGTGCACAACAGCGTCAAAGCCGAGTTCACCGCGCAAATGCTGGCATTTATGGGCAATATTAAAGTCGGCGACGGCACTACGGCGGGCACCACTATGGGCCCACTGGCCAACGCGCGCCGCCTGGATGCAATGAAGCATGTTGTAGCAAAAACAGTAGCCGCAGGTGCCAAAATGGAAACTGGCGGCGAGCGCATTGGCAGCACCGGCAACTTCTTTGCACCCACCTTGTTTAGCGATGTGCCGTTGACCGCTGATTTGTTTAACAACGAGCCCTTTGGCCCACTGGTGGGCATTCGCGGCTTTGACACCATTGAAGAAGCCATTGCAGAATCTAACCGCCTGCCTTACGGCCTGTCTAGCTACGCCTTCACCAAGAGCCTGAAAACCGCCCACACCATCAGCCACGGCATCGAAGCCGGCATGGTATGGATCAACCAGCCCGCCGCGCCCGTGCCTGAAATGCCCTT
>JAYSRE010000122.1:0-9937 GCA_043721235.1 Polaromonas sp.
AGGCTTTTAAATCGGACTTCCGGACGCGAAGGGCGCTAAGGTTGCGCGAAGTACGCGAAAGGAATACAAAAATTTAAAAATACTAAAGTTAAATAAAAAATTTTAAAATGCTACGTATTTGGGAAAATTCTAAAAAAATAAATTTGATTTTTATTTCGTCTTCTTTCGCGTCCTTCGCGCAACCTTCGCGCCCTTCGCGTCCGGAAGTTCGGTATTAAAAACGTAGACTAAAAATATCCTTCCTTCTTGCGCTTCTCCATCGAAGCCTCAGAAGTTTTGTCGTCCATGCGAGTAGCACCGCGTTCGCTTACGTCTACGGTCAGGGTTTCCATCACCACGTCAGCAGCGGTTGCGGCCAAGCTTTCCACCGGGCAGGTGCAGGTGATGTCGCCGACGGTGCGAAAGCGCACATTTTTGGTTACCACTGTTTCGCCATCACGCGGGGGCGTAAGGTGCGTCACAGGCACCAGCAGGCCTTTGCGCTCTACCACTTGGCGCGGGTGTGTGTAGTAAATGGACGGCAGTGCAATGGCCTCGCGCTCGATGTACTGCCACACGTCTAGCTCGGTCCAGTTGCTGATGGGGAACACGCGAAAGTGTTCGCCCGGTTGCAGCTTGGTGTTAAATGCCGTCCACAGCTCGGGGCGTTGGCTTTTGGGCTGCCATTGGCCAAAGCTGTCGCGGTGGCTAAAAATGCGCTCTTTGGCACGGGCTTTTTCTTCGTCACGGCGGGCACCGCCAATCAGTGCGTCAAACTGGAATTCTTCAATCGCTTCCAGCAAGGTGACGCTTTGGTGCACATTGCGCGACTCGCCCGGGTGCGCCAGGCGCACAGTGCCGCGTGCCATGCTGTCTTCGACGCTGCGCACAATCAGCTTGGCTTGCAGCTCCTGCGCGCGCTGGTCTCTAAAGTCTGTTACCTCGCTGAAGTTATGGCCCGTGTCAATCATCAAGAGCGGGTAAGGGATGCGGCCGCCACTGAAAGGGCCTTTGCCACCCACGAAGGCTTTCTCGACACACTTGAGCATAACGAGCGAGTCTTTACCGCCTGAAAACAGCAGAGTGGGGCGCTCAAAGGCGGCCGCTACCTCGCGCAGGATGAAGATGGTTTCTTCTTCTAGCGCGTCAAGGTGGTGGTTGTTCAGGGTTTGTAGCAATGGGGGCTCAGTTCGTGCGTTCATAGGGTTGTTTTATCGGGGGCGAGTACAGGAAAGGGTACGGGCAAAGGTGCGTGCAAGGGTACGGTGAGTTTGCGAAACCTTCGCGTCCTCTGTGTTCAAAAAATTCTTCAATCTTCAATCTTCAACCACCACAGGTATATCTCGCAGCAAAGAAGATGCCACATGCAGGCCGCATTCTTTGGCGGAGGTTTGTTCCCACCACCAGCGGCCTGAGCGGGGGTCTTCGCCAAGGGTGACTGCCCGTGTACAAGGGGCGCAGCCGATGCTGGGGTAGAACTGGTCGTGCAAGCTGTTGTAGGGCACTTTGTGGGTGGCCAGGTAGTGCCACACGTCGCCATGGGTCCAATCGACCAGGGGGTTGATTTTGACCAACGACGCAATGCCGCTGCTGTGCGCCGCAGGGCGCTCGGTGCCAAGCACTTCGGCGCGGGCGCTGGACTGTTCGCGGCGCAGGCCGGTGATCCAGGCTTTTTTGCCTTGTAGGGCGCGGGCTAGCGGTTCCATTTTGCGAATCTCGCAGCAGCTTTTGCGCAGGGCTATGCTGCGGTACATGGCCTCTGGGCCGTGGGTTGCTTCAAACGTGTTGGCAGCGGCCGCATTGGGTTCGTACACGCGCACTACGCGGTCGGTGCCATAGGTGGTTTGCACCGTGGCCAGCAGGGCCAGCGTTTCGGCATGCAGTTTGCCGGTTTGCAACACAAACACTTCGCAGGCTAGCCCCAGCGTGTGCAGCAGGTGGGTAATGACCATGTCTTCAGCGCCCAAGCTGCTGGCCTGGGTAATGGGGGTATAGCTGGCGCAGGCTTGGGCCAGCAGTGCCTGCGTGCTGGCCAGCTTGGCTGCAAAGTCAGCCGATGGCTGGCCGTACAGTGCGTTCGATGCAGTGGCGCTCATACCGTTGTCTCGGTAAAACTAGGCTGCGCCTGTGCTGCGTCGCCCTGGTAAAAGCCGCTGTACTGCGCAAGCAACTTGGCACCGTGGGCGGCATCTTGGTCGGCCCGTAGCACGGCGCTGCTAAAGCCGGTGCGCTGCATTTGCACCAGCTGGTCAATCAGCACATCGCCGGTGGCCACAATCTCGCCTGCGTAGCCGTGGCGGCGGCGCAGTTGCACGGCCTGGCTGAAGGCCCGGCCATCAGAAAACTTGGGGAAATG
Organism: Polaromonas sp.; assembly: GCA_043721235.1. GTDB lineage: Bacteria > Pseudomonadota > Gammaproteobacteria > Burkholderiales > Burkholderiaceae_C > JAAFIP01. The sequence goes on from JAYSRE010000122.1 coordinate 2,336, forward strand.
TAGCTCTACGGCTTGCGCATTGCCCAGTTGCTCGCCCAATGTCTCTACCGCCGTGTCATTGCTAATTTTTAAGACATTTTGGCCTGTCGCCCAAGGAAATGCTGCACCAGCAGCTATTAATTTAATAGTGTTTTGCATGCGGTATCTCGGTTAAGCTGCGTGGTTGGCCGCGCTGGGTTCGGTGTAGCGTGCGCTGTTGGCGGCCGCTTTAAACGGCTCCATGCCCACGCGGCGCAGGGTGTCGATAAAGGTCTCGTAGGGGCTGCCAGCGGGGTTGCCGCTGTGGGCCAAGCGCAGGTTTTTATACGCGCTAAGGACGGCATCTATCACTTCCACCACCTCGGCGGCGCTAAACGATGGCCCCACGGCTTTGCCTGCAACGGGCGCGCCGCTCAGCGCGGAGCCATCAGAGCCGCCCAGGGTAATTTGGTACCACTCTTTGCCGTCTTTATCCACACCCAAAATGCCAATATGGCCGCTGTGGTGGTGGCCGCAAGAGTTAATGCAGCCGCTCATGTGCAGGTCAATTTGGCCCAGGTCGTCTAGCTCGTCAAGGTCTTGGTAGCGCGCGGTAATTGCCTCTGCTATAGGCAGGCTGCGGGCATTGGCCAACGCGCAAAAGTCGCCGCCAGGGCAAGCAATCATGTCGCTGAGCAAGTGGATGTTGGGCTTGGCAAAACCGGCTTTGCGGGCGGCGCGCCACAGCGCGGGCAACTGGTCACAGTTAACCCAAGGTAGCAGCAGGTTTTGGTCGTGCGTCACACGCACTTCGCCTGCGCTGAACTGGTCGGCCAAATCAGCGGCTTGCAGCAGTTGCTCGGCTGTGGCATCGCCGGGTGCGTAGCCCAAGCGTTTGAACGACAGCGTTACGGCCCGCAGGTTGGGGTTGGCGTGCGCGGCTACGTTGCGGGTGGCCCAGCGGGTAAATTCAGTGTCGTCTTCGGCCGCAGCTTTGAGAACGTTGCTGACTTTAGTTGCTATTTTTTCAATAGCTGGCTGGGTACAATTTCCTTGGGCGGGAGGCATAAATGAGGCTGCAACACGGTCAAACTCGGCCTGCGTGATGGTGTGCGGCGCGCCGTCTTGGCTGACAATGCGGGCAAACTCGGCCTCTACATCGTCAATGTACTTTTGACCTTCGGCTTTGACCAAAATTTTAATACGCGCTTTGTAGATATTGTCGCGGCGGCCGTACAGGTTGTACACGCGGATGACGGCTTCGCAGTAATTAAGCAGCTGGTTCCATGGCAAAAACGCGCGCACGGTGGTGGCCACAATAGGGGTGCGACCCATGCCGCCGCCCACCAGCACTTTAAAGCCAATGTCGCCTGGGGCAATGCCTTGGGCGCTGTCGCTTTCGCTAGCGCGCACCACATGCAAACCTACATCGTGCCAAGCGGTGGCGGCGCGGTCTTCTTTAGCCCCCGTCACGGCAAACTTAAATTTACGCGGTAAAAAGGCGAACTCGGGGTGCAGGGTGCTCCACTGGCGCAAAATTTCGCAAAACGGGCGCGGGTCGGCAATCTCGTCCACTGCAATCCCGGCCAACTCATCGCTGGTGATGTTGCGAATGCAATTGCCACTGGTTTGAATGCCGTGCATGTTGACGCTGGCCAGCAGGTCCATCACGTCGGCGCTTTTGTCTAGCGCAATCCAGTTGAACTGCACGTTTTGGCGGGTGGTGAAATGGCCATACCCTGTGGTGAGCTGCACGCCCCGGCCGCTTAGCTTGGCTTGGCCGTCCACGGCGGTGGCAAATACCGCGTGCGAGGGTTGGTCGTATTCGGCCGCAATGCGGGCCAGCACGCGCACTTGGGCGCTGGACAGCTCGCCGTAAGGCACTGCCACGCGCAGCATCGGGGCATAGCGCTGCACGTACCAGCCGTTTTGCAAGCGCAGCGGGCGAAACTCGTCGTCGCCCAGGGTGCCTGCCAGGTTGCGTTGCAGCTGGTCGCGGTATTGCGCTGCGCGCTGTTTAACAAAGCTGGTGTCAAAGTCGGTGTATTGGTACATGGTGTTTTCTAGTCTCTTGGGGTAGAGCAGCTGCGCTGCAGTGGTTTGCCCCTCAAATTATTTATATGGTGATTAACTTCACACCAGCGTAGGCCAACAGCACCGACAGCAGCGAGCGAATAGCCCGCTCAGGCACCTTGGAACTAAGCTGGGTGCCCAGCCAAATACCGGGCAGTGAGCCTACCAGGAGCTTGGCCAGCAGCGGCCAGTCTACCGAGCCAATGGACGCATGCCCCAGGCCTGCTACCAAGGTTAAAGGCACGGCATAGGCCAGGTCGGCGGCCACAATACGCTGCAAAGGCAGGGCTGGGTACAGCAGCATCAGCACGGTCACGCCAATAGCCCCAGCGCCCACCGAGGTGATGGTTACCAACGTGCCAATCAAAGCGCCAAACACCACGGGCAGTGCCCAGTGGCGCGCCTTGGTGGCCAGTGCCAACTGCTCTGGGCTGATGTTACGCGGCGCCGCTTTGCCTTTGATGGCTTTGTACAGGGTTGCCAACGCTGTGAGCAGCAAGGCAAAGCCCAGGGTGGTGGTCATGATTTTTTGCACGGCTGGGTTGGTGGTGCCCATGCTGTGCAAAAAGTAAATCGTCACCAAAGCCGCCGGTATAGAGCCCGCGCACAGGCTGGCCACAATTTTCCAGTCAATGGTTTTGGTGCGGGCCAGGTTGATGGTGCCGCCCAGCTTGGTGAAAGCGGCGAACAGCAGGTCGGTGCCAATGGCCAAGTAAGGCTTGATGCCAAAGCCAAAAATCAGCAAGGGTGTCATCAGCGAACCACCGCCCACCCCCGTCAGGCCCACAACCAGCCCGACACAAAAACCCGCAATTATGTAAGCAATATCAATCATGCAGGCAACTATGCCCCATGCAGGCTCTGATCCAAACTACTTTTTTGTTGGTGGCTTATGCTTATAAGCTTATGCGCCAGTGCGTATGCGGGGTGCAAGGCAGTGGGCAAATTTTTCACCGTTGCACTGGCCAGGTAAATTTGCATGGGTACTGCGCCGGGTCAACGACCCCTGCGCAGCGTACGTTACAGTTCCGGCCTAGGTTCATTTGTTGGGCCTGCTTTTAAAGGAGTTGCCATGAAAATCATAACTACAGCCCTGTTAGCCCTGCTAGCACCCCTTGCGCTGTCAGCCCAAACCCAGCCTGCTACGGCCCCCATCAAAATTGGCGAAATAAACAGCTATTCCACCATCGCCCAGTTCACCACCCCCTACAGACAAGGCTGGCAGTTGGCGGTAGATGAGGTGAACGCCCAAGGCGGCTTGCTGGGCCGCAAAGTAGAGGTGATTACCCGCGACGACGCTGGCAAGCCCGAAGAGGCCTTGCGCCACGCCGTAGAGCTTACGTCAAAAGAAAAAGTAGACGTACTGGCGGGCGGCTTTTTTAGCAACGTAGGCTTGGCCCTGGCCGACCACGCGGCCAAAAATAAGCGCCTGTTTGTGGCCAGCGAGCCTTTAACCGATGCCATCGTGTGGACGCAAGGCAACCGCTACACCTTCCGCCTGCGCCCCAGCACTTACATGCAAGCGGCCATGCTGGTAGAAGAGGCTGCCAAGATGCCAGCCAAGCGCTGGGCCACCATAGCGCCCAACTACGAGTACGGCCAAAGCGCGGTGGCCAGCTTTAAAGAGCTGCTCAAAGCCAAGCGGCCCGATGTAGAGTTTGTGGGCGAGCAATGGCCTGCACAGGGCAAGCTAGAAGCGGGTACCACGCTGTCGGCCATCATGGCCAGCAAGCCCGATGCTATTTTTAACGTCACCTTCGGGGCCGACTTGGCCCGCCTGGTGCGTGAAGGCAACCAACGCAACGTGTTTCCTAAAATGACGGTGGTGTCAATGCTCTCAGGCGAGCCTGAGTATTTGGACGTACTGAAAGACGAAACCCCCAAAGGATGGACGGTTACGGGCTACCCTTGGGACCAAATCGACACGCCAGCCCACGCCAGCTTTGTGGCCAGCTACTACAAACGCTACCAAGAAAACCCCAAAGTTGGCTCGGTAGTGGGCTACGCCACGATGCAAGCCATCTTTGCAGCCATCAACAAGGCCAAAAGTACGGATAACGAAAAGCTGGTGACAGCCATGCGTGGGCTTAAATTCAACACCCCATTTGGCCCGGCAGAGTTTCGCGCGGTAGACCACCAAAGCACCATGGGTGCCTTTGTAGGCAAGCTGGATGTGCGCGGCGCTAAAGGCACCATGGTGCAGTGGCGCTACGCTGACGGCAAGGCCTATTTGCCCACAGATGCCTATGTGCTTGCGCGCAGGCCTGCAGAGGCGCTAAAATAAATCCATGTTGTTTTTTCAAAGCTCCTAGCCAATGGTCAAAAGCAATGCCTTTGCCGACACAGAACAGCCCGACGTGGACTTTGAAGCCACCCAGTCTATGGAAAAAGCTGCTGCCGCACCCACAGACTTTGACGCAACCCCGCCTAGAGGTTTTGAGCTGCCAAAACTGGCCGGTCTAGATACCACCCAACCCCTGGGTGTGGATGGTCGGCATACCTCAGGTTTTGAACAAACCCGCCCGCTGGACTGGGAGCAGCAAATCATTGCGCCAGACTATGCCGAGGTGATAGCGGCAATGGAGTCAGGCGAATTTGACCACCTTGAGCCCACCGACCGCAAGCGTGTGCTGATCGTGGACGATGACCTGCCTGCGCGCTTGTACCTGCGTGCCAAGCTGTCTTTGCTTGACAGCGTAGACGTGTACGAGGCTACTACGGGCGACGAGGCTTTGGGTATTACGCAAAACACCCGTTTTGACGGCATTTTGCTGGACGTAAATATGCAGGGCAGCGACGGCTATGACGTATGCCGCGCCATGAAACGTAACCACCGCAGCATGGGCGGCAAACAGCCCAAAATCTACATCGTTACCAGCCGCAGCGGCATGCTAGAGCGTGTGCGCGCTACTTTGGCGGGGGCCGATGCCTTTATGTCCAAACCGCCCCATCCCGGGCAACTTACCGACCTGCTGGCTTCGCTGTAACGCCTTTCGGTACGTTGAGCCTGCAAGGCTTAGGTTTTTGCAACTATGATGACAGCAATGTCCAAAAAAATATTTATCAGGGTGGTGGGTTTTACCGATGTGGAGCGCCACGCGCTGAACACCGTTTTCAGGTTGTCCCAGAGAGCAGATGCGGGCCGCGGTCATACCTACGAACCGTGGCTGGACGATAACCCTGAGGTTGCCAGTTTGGCGCTGATAGATGGCTCCTGCGGCAGCGCAGCCCAAGAGCTGGCCAATTTGCACCAACCCAACGCCATGGGGTTTATCTGGGTGGGCGCTGTGTCGCCCGCTTCGGCTTGGCGCACCTTTAGCCGCCCATTGCGTTGGCCCGACGTGCTCACCGCCCTTGACATGTATTTTGAGCCGGCCAGTACGTTGGACTTTGACCTGGACAGCGCAGACTTTCCCGACCAGCTTGATGCTGTGGCCACACAAGCCGCCGAGCTTGCTGCCAACCCGCCTGTGCCCCCCCGGGCTACGGCACTCCTGGCCGACCCCGACCCCGAGGCGCGCTTGTACCTGCGCACGCTTTTGTCGGCATTGGGGCTCACCCACATCGACGAGGCTGTGTCGGTTGCCCAGGCCAGAGAATTTTTGGCTGACAACACTTACCAGTTTGTCTGCATTGACTTGGGCTTGAGTGATTTAGACCCTTGGCTGGTGGTAGCCGCTGCCAGCAGCGCACGGGTGCGTTTAGTGACGGGTTTAAGCCTTGGGCTGGGCAACAAGTTAAACGCAAAACTCAATGGCTGTATTGCCATGGAGAAGCCGTTGCAGTCTAAAAAATTAGGTGAATTGCTACGTAATTTATAGCTAACTATGCAGCATTTCCTTGGGCGATAGGGCTAAAACGTTAAAAATAGCGATCGAATTAACAATACCAGGTAGCTGTCAGTCGGTGGAGCTTGCTGTTGCGCCGTCTGCGGCAGGTTCTGGGGAAGGCTCGGGTGCAGGCTCTGCTGCGGGAGGGCGTTCGGTGTACGCCCGCATGCCTGCTTTGGCTTCAATCTCTACGTACACGCTGGTGTGGCCTGCTAGCGCAAGCAGGTCAATGTGTTTGGTAATTTCGGCTACATGCACCGCTTGCGCTGTGGTTTTGTCGGCACCTACTTGGCAGTCAAAATCCCAAAAATCTACACCAGCGGGCAGCTTGGCTGCGCGGCAGCGCTTAAGGTACTTGCGCACATCGTGTTTGGTGGCATCTAGCACACGGTCAGGGTTTTTGCCTTCGGGTGCCAGTGGATAGGTTTTTTTCATGGCCCTATTTTAACCAATCAGATGCTATTTTTAGTATAGCTACTAACGCAGCATTTCCTTGGGCCAGAGGCACCAAACGCGTGCAAATTGCGCAGTGCAGTGGGGGTTAGCGCAACTGCTAATAAACGGCTAAACCTCAAAGCATGGGCAACGTGCCCTCAGGGCGCACTGTGGGCCGTGTAGGCGTTTTTTTGCAGGTCTTGCAGGCTGACAAACTCTAACGCTTTGGCATGGGTGCACTCCAGGATGACGGGTGGTGCTACGCCTGCGTGCAGGGCTTCTTGCCAGCGGGCGGCGCACAGGCACCAGCGGTCGCCAGCGACCAGGCCGGTAAACCTGAACTGCGGCTGCGGGGTCATCAGGTCGTTGCCGCGCTGCAGCGAATAAACCAAAAACTCTTGCGTGACCCGTGCGCACACCACGTGGGAGCCGTGGTCGTGCGCGTCGGTTTTGCAGCAGCCGTCTCTAAAGTACCCGGTCAACGGGTCGTAAGAGCAGGGCACCAGGGGCGTGCCTAAGACATTTTTAGACATGGGCTATTTTTGCTGCGTTTGGATCATTTTCATCGCTGAACTGATCAAGGTGCTTACTTGGGTCATGTCGCTGGGCACGATCAGGGTGGTGGTCGATTCTGCGGCCACTTTGCTGTAGGCCTCTACGGCTTTTTCAGCCACTTTAAGCTGCACGGCCTGCTCGCCACCGGGCTGGCGAATGGCTGCGGCAATGCGCTCGATGGCACTAGCGGTTGCGTCGGCCACGGCAGTGATGGAGGCTGCCTCGCCCTGCGCGTTGTTGATGGCGGCTTGCTTTTCGCCTTCAGAACGGGCAATAAAAGCCTCGCGTTCGCCGGTGGCAATGTTGATTTGTTCTTGGCGACGGCCTTCTGAGGCAGCAATCAGCGCGCGCTTGCCACGTTCAGCCGTGATTTGCGCTTGCATGGCGTGCAAAATTTCTTTCGGTGGGGTCAGGTCTTTGATCTCATAGCGCAGCACTTTCACGCCCCAGTTCAGTGCAGCTTCGTCAATCGCCGCCACCACTTGCGCGTTGATAATGTCGCGCTCTTCAAAGGTTTTGTCCAGTTCTAGCTTGCCAATTACGCTGCGCAGCGAGGTTTGCGCCAGCTGGCTGATGGCCAATATGTAGTTGCTGGAGCCGTAGCTGGCGCGCTGCGCATCGGTTACCTGAAAATACAAAATACCGTCAACTTGCAGCTGGGTGTTGTCCCGGGTAATACATACCTGGCTGGCAATGTCCAGCGGGATCTCTTTCAGGCTGTGTTTGTAGGCCACTTTGTCGATAAAAGGCA
>JAYSRE010000123.1:0-9913 GCA_043721235.1 Polaromonas sp.
TGTCTGGGCTATCTCACCCCGCATGAGGTGTTCTATGGCCTGCAAATGTGTCCGTTAAACTAGCTACTGTTGCACTTCGTGCTGGAATCCAAGAGCAAATAGCCTTCTCGCCCAAGGAAATAATGAACAATTAGCTATCAAAAACGTAGTAAAAACTTAAGCAACCACAGCCACAGCTTCTGGCGCAACCCACTGCACTGCCACCGCAACCCCCAAGGTGGCCAGCCGTTTGCGCATACACAATACCGCTTTGTCTTTGCTTACCAGGGCCGCACTGTGCGCTACCGCCAAATCAATGAACTTCTGGTCGTCGGTGTCTTTGCACACATATATGGCACGCGGGGCTATGCTGCGCAGCTGTGCGTGCCTGTCATACTGGGCTAGTACATCACTGGCAGCTACTTTGTAATAGGCCATGCGCGGCTGCAGATGAGAATATGCCAGCACCCGCTCTAGCTCATCACGCATCACTGGCTGGCTGATCCACTGCACACGCTGGTCTTGCAGCCCGTGATGCAGCGCAGCGCAGCGCGGGTCGTTGAAAATAAACAGGTCTAAAACAATATTGGTGTCTAGCACCACCAGCGCTGAGCTAGTGTCATTGCCTGCGCCTGTTGCTGTGCCCATGGCTAGGCAGCATCGCCATAGGCTGCGGGCTTGGCGGGCGGTATGTCTTTGTCTGTCGGAGGCCTGCGGCCTTGCACGTCAAACTTGAACAGGCGGCATTCAATCGGGCCGTTCCACATGGGTACGCGGCGCGATTCTTTTAGGCGCATACGGCCAGGCAGCTTCATGTCGGGGGCCAGTATCCAGGCGGTCCAGCCGTCAAAATGGGTTTTCCAGTGGGTGGCCAGTTGCACAAAAAAGTCGTCTGCGTCTGGGCCTTGTTTGGCGGCGACACCGGCCACCTCAATCCGCTCGCCGTACGGCGGGTTGATCATCATCACCGGTTTCACCGTGGCGCTGACGGCGCTAGGCGGCATGCGCTGCAGCGCGTCGCCACCGCGCAGCTGCACAGCGTGGGCTACGCCTGCGCGTTCGGCGTTGCGCTGGGCAAAGTCGGCCATGCGGTGGGCTACATCGCTGCCAAAAATGGTGATTTCTGGTGCGCTGGCTGGGCCAGGCAGTGCGGCTTGGGTGGCTTGCTGTTTGATGGGCTCCCACACATGCTGCTGAAAAGGCAAATAGCGCTCAAACGCAAATGGTCGCAGCAAACCGGGGGCAATGTTCAATGCCATTTGGGCTGCCTCGATGGCGATGGTGCCGCTACCGCAGCAGGGGTCGTACAGCGGCTGCTCGGGTTGCCAGCCACTGGCGGCCAGCATGGCCGCGGCCAAGGTTTCTTTCAGGGGTGCGTCGCCTTTGTCTTGCCGCCAGCCACGCTTGAACAAGGGCTCGCCGCTGGTGTCGATGTACAGCGTAACGGTGTCGGTGTTCAGGTGGGCATGGATGCGCACATGCGGCCAATGGGTGTCTACATCGGGCCGCGCGCCTGACTTGTGGCGAAAGCGGTCGGCCACAGCATCTTTGATGGTTAGCGCCGCAAAGTTCAAACTTTTAAGCGGGCTGTGCTGCGAGGTCATGTCAATCTTGAACGTGTTTTTGTTGGTAAACCACAGCTCCCAAGCCACGTCGCTGGCCGCGTCGTACAGGTCTTTTTCGTGGCGGTAGGGGCGGCTTTGCAACTGCACCATCACGCGCATGGCCAAGCGGCTCCACAGGTTGAGCTGCATCACGTCGCGCCACGAGGCCTCTAGCATCACGCCGCCGCGCACCACGCTCACAGGCTGCTGGGTAATGCCATGCACCTCGTGGCCCAGCAGCTCTTCTACGCCGCCTGCGCAGGGTAAAAACAATTGAAGATGGTTCATGGACATGGTGCGTACCTGTTGGCTAGCTTGCGCGGGTTCAAAGCTTTTGGGGCTTTAAGGCTCAAAGCGCTTTGCGTAAATGGGTGGGCGCGATGCGCAAGGCTTCGCGGTATTTGGCCACAGTGCGGCGTGCGCATTCGATGCCTTGTTCTTTCAGCATGTCGGCCAATGCATTGTCTGACAAGGGCTTTTTGCGGTCCTCAGCAGCGATCAGTTGTTGCAGCAAAGCGCGTACAGCCGTGCTGGAGGCGTTGCCGCCGGTTTCGGTATTCAGTGCCGAGCCAAAAAAGTATTTCAGCTCAAAGGTGCCATACGGAGTGGCCATGTATTTGGCCGTGGTTACCCGGCTGATGGTGGACTCGTGCAGGCCCAGTTCGTCAGCAATCTCGCGCAGCACCAGCGGGCGCATGGCCAGCGCGCCATGGGCAAAAAAGTTGCGCTGGCGCTCCACAATGGCATTGCTCACCCGCAAAATCGTGTCAAAGCGCTGCTGGATATTTTTAATAAACCAACGCGCCTCTTGCAGGCGACTTTGCAGCGTGGCGTGGCTGTCTGATTTGCCGCCCTTGAGCGCCTGCGCATAGATGTCATGCACCTTCAGGCGCGGCATCACGGTGGGGTTTAAGCTGGCTTTGAACTTGGTGTGCGCGCCGCGCCCCACCGAGGTAATCAGCACGTCGGGCACAATAATATTGCGCTCTACGTCGGCAAACTGGCGGCCGGGTTTGGGGTCAAGCTGGGCGATCAAACCGATGGCGGTTTTGATGTCGTCTACGCTGCATACACACAGGCTGGCTAGGCGCTTGGTGTCGCGACGGGCCAGCAAGTCCAGAGGCTGTTTGCAAATGCCCAGCGCGGCAGCTTGCCCCGGTGTGTGTGCGGGCAGTGCGCGCAGTTGCAGGGTCAAGCATTCGGCCAATGTGGCCGCGCCCACACCCGCTGGCTCCATGCACTGCAGCAGCTTGCGCGCTACCGTAAAGCGCTGCACCAGCTCTTCCACATCGTCTAGCGTGGTTGCGTCCAGGCTTTGCGCCAAGTCTTCCAGGTGGTCTTCAATATAGCCGTCGTCGCTCAGCGATTCGATCAAAAACATCAGCGCAGCGCGGTCTTCGTCGCTCAGGCGCAGGCCCAGCGCTTGGCGGTGCAAGTGGTCTTGCAGGCTGATGTGCTGGGCGCTTAGGCTACTTGCATCGACATCGTCGTTGCTGTCGTTGTTGTTGGTGCGGGCGGGTGCGTCGTTGCCCCATTCGGTGTCGTCTGCGGCAACATCGTGGCTGCCTTCGCCTTCCCAGTCATCGGCAATGCTGGCCTCAGGGGTGGTGTCACTGCTAGTGTTCTCAGCGTTTGTATTGTCATTTTTGCTGCTGTCAGTGCCGGTGTCTGCCGTGCCCATCGGGGCGTCGCTGCTTTGCTGCCAGTCAAACTCTTGCGCCGTATCGGCTTGGGCCTGGGTTTCATTTTGCAGTTGCTGCGCACGCTCGGCTTGCAAGGCCTCTTCAAAGCCTAGCTCTGCACTGTCTTGTTCTAAGAAAGGGTTGTCTTGCAGCATCTGCTCAATTTCTTGTGCCAGCTCCAGCGTAGACAACTGCAGCAACCGGATGGACTGCTGCAGCTGTGGGGTGAGCGCCAGGTGCTGAGAAACACCCAGACTTAAGCCTTGCCTCATAGCGTGGGGGCCCAGCAAGCCGCCGGGCCGCCCCAAGGCTTGCGCGCCCCCCTGGGGGGCAGCGAACTACACGAAGTGAGGAGCGTGGGGGTCAACTTACACATTTACATCCGAAAGTGTTCGCCCAAATACACCCGGCGTACATCGGCGTTGTCGACGATCTCTGCAGGGGTTCCTTGGGCCAGCACATGGCCGTCATTGATGATGTAGGCATGGTCGCAAATGCCCAATGTTTCGCGCACGTTGTGGTCTGTTATCAACACGCCAATACCCCGTGACTTTAAAAAGCTGATGATGCGCTGAATCTCAATCACTGCAATTGGGTCAATGCCTGCAAACGGTTCGTCCAGCAAAATAAACTGGGGTTCGGTGGCCAAGGCCCGGGCAATTTCTACCCGTCTGCGCTCTCCACCTGAGAGTGCAGGCGCAGGCGAGTCGTGCAGCTGCTCTACCCGCAGGTCTTGCAGCAGGGCCATCAAGCGTTCTTGGATAACAGCTTTGCCCAAAGGCTTGCCCTGTGCATCGCGCTGCAGCTCCAGCACGGCGCGCACGTTCTCTGCCACGGTAAGTTTGCGAAAAATCGAGGCTTCTTGCGGCAAATAGCTCAGGCCCAGGCGTGAGCGGCGGTGGATGGGCAAACGCTCTACCCGCTGGCCGTTGATGGTGATCTGCCCGGCATCGGCCCGCAAGAGCCCCACCAGCATGTAAAACGAAGTAGTTTTGCCCGCACCGTTGGGGCCCAGCAAACCCACAATCTCGCCCTGCGCCACCGACAGCGATACGTCTTTAACAACTTTGCGTGCGCCGTAGGATTTTTGCAGGCCTGCGGCACTTAAGCTGTGTGGGGCTGAATTGGCATGCTCATGCTCATGTTCGTGGGCATGCAACTGGGCATGCGACTGGGCTGGGGGCGGGCTCGGGGCGCTAGGCTCGCTCACTTAGCGTCCCCGCCCAGAGTGGTGGTGGGCCGTAACTTGGGCGCAGGACTGGCGGGCGCAGGGGCACTGGTGGTGTCTTTGGGCGTGATCATGGCGCGCACGCGGCCCGTGGGGTTGCTGGGGCTGGCGTTGGCTGCGCCACCCACCACAGTAAACACATCGGTTAAATTGTTGTACACAATTTGGCTGCCCGAGGTTTCGTCGCTCACCAGCGCGCCTTTGTAGCGGCGCAGCACAGCGTTTTTAGCCATCGTTACGGTGTCGCCTTTGCCGTCGTACACAATAGTTTCTGCTTCGCCTTCAATCCATTCTTCTGTGCCATTGGTGGTGGCATCGCGCTTTTGCCTGAAAAAAGCCCGTTTACCAGCTTTTTCGGTGGCAGTACCAAATTGAAAACCCTCTGGGTCTTGGCGCACTTCTACTTGCGCGCCGCGCAAAACCATGGTGCCTTTGGTGATAACTACATTGCCAGTGAAAACGCTGGTTTGCCTGAGGTCGTCATAGCGCAAGGCATCCGCCTCGGCGTTCATGGGCTTGGCTTTGTCGGCTTTTTCAGCCCATGTAGCAGTATGTAACAGCGTTAGGCACAAGGCGAGGGCCAGAAGGCGTTGCAAAGGGAAAAAATTGTGGTGTGGCATGGCGGCATGAATCTTGCTGCCCCCATTGTAGTCGGCACAACTACCTTACCCCGAACATAGGCGTAAAGTGCCACGCTTTTCAGCGTGTGAGCGCTATGGTTCGGTCTGGCCTTACGCTTAAACGCAGCTCCACCAGCTCGCCGCCCACTTGCAATGGTACAAAGCCCACAGCTTGCACAGCTAAGGGGCTGGCGCCTGCAGACACTGCTTGGGTAGTGGATTTGGAGGCCTTGCCCAAACTGTCGCCTTGGGCCAAGGCTTGGTTGCCATTGCAGCCGGAGAGCAAGGCTGGGTTGCCAATGCGGGCCTGCTTAACGCTGGCCAACGCGGCCTTGCTAGAGCCTGTAATGCGCTTGCCAGCTGCGTCCATCAGCTCAATACCTCGGGCTTGCGGTGCCCAGCGCTGGTTGCTGTCCAGCCGGCCAGCCAAGATGCATTGCCCTTCAAGGTTGGCCGTAGCTTGGCTGGCGGTTTGCGCATTGGCTAAGCCAGTAACTGCACCAGCTGTGGCCAAAATAAGGGCTGCAACGCAAACTTGGGCGCGGACACGTTGAGGTTGCTGTGGCTGCCCTGGGGCGTGGAAAATGTGGCTCATACAAACTCTCGGGTTAAAGCTGTGCACTTGGCAGGTAGCATCCACATGGGCAGATGGGCAGATGGGCAGATATGCAATTAGTGTAGAGTTTTAAGCCCTGCTTGCCCATCCCATAAACATGGCATTTAGCCGGTAAGCCTTTGCAACGCCTCGCGGTATTTGGCAGCGGTGTGCTCTATCACATGGGCTGGCAGGCTGGGTGCTGGGGCGGTTTTGTCCCACGGCTTGCCTTGAACCTGGGCAGTCTCTAGCCAGTCGCGCACAAACTGCTTGTCGTAACTGGGCGGGTTGCGGCCTTCGGTATAGGTCTCAGCGGGCCAAAAACGCGAGCTGTCCGGGGTTAGTACTTCGTCCATCAAGGTCAGGGTGCCGTCTGCATCCAAACCAAACTCAAACTTGGTGTCGGCAATGATGATGCCTTTGGTCAGTGCAAAAGCCGCAGCGGTTTGGTAGATAGCCAAGCTCACCGCCTTGATTTGCGCGGCCAGCGGTGCGCCCACCACGCTGGTCATTTGCGCAAAGGAAATGTTTTCGTCGTGTTCGCCCATGGCGGCCTTGGCAGCTGGGGTAAAAATCGGCTCGGGCAGTTGAGACGCGTTGTGCAAACCTGCAGGCAGGGGCACGCCGCAGACCGACTGGCTGTGCTGGTATTCGGCCCATCCGCTGCCGGCCAAATAGCCGCGCACCACGGCTTCTACCGGCAAAGGGGTGAGACGTTTGACCAGCATGGCGCGGTCTTTGACCTGCGGCCTCTCAGCCTCAGTCACCACGCTTTCAGGGGCATCCCCCGTCAGGTGGTTGGGGCACACATGGCCCAGCTTGGCAAACCAAAACAGCGCCATTTGCGTCAGCAGCGCGCCTTTGCCCGGAATCGGCTCGCCCATGATCACATCAAACGCGCTCAAGCGGTCGCTGGCAATCATCAAAATACGGTCGTGGCCCACAGCGTAGTTATCGCGCACTTTGCCGCGTGCCAGCAAGGGGTGGGAGGTGATGGTGGAGGTGTGCAGGGCAGTGGTCATTGCGGGGCGGTGGGCAGTGGGCTTGGGCAGAGCGAGGATAACGGGCAGCGTAGGCTAGAGTTTTAAATCGTCTAAGCCTTTAATAAAATTACGCTTGATTTTATAGTCTGCCCGGACAAGCGCTAACCATTGGCCGCGTTTGGGTTGTTGCATTAAAGGGGTGATTTCTTTGACCAGGCCTAAAACAGCTGTGTAGGGCGTGCTAGCGCTGGGCATTTCAAAGGCAAACACGCGGTGCAATAACGCCAAGGCCTGTTCGGGCTGAATTTTTCGTATTCGCTGGGCTAGTTCGTGCAATAAAGAAGCCCTGCAGGTGTGTGGCGGCTCTACCAATGCCAATGCAATATCCAACTGTTGTTCGTACAGCAGCCACTCCAACCGGGTAGATACGTCGCGGCCTTGCTCTGCAGTCCAGCTACGCTGCCATGCGGATTTTGATTTAGCGGCATGTACCTCGCGCTGTGCAGCCCAGTCGTATAGCGCTATCCGGTAGCCCACTTTGTCATGCCCAGCTGATTGTGCAGCTTTCATCACTGCTGCAAAGTGCTCCACGCTGGCGCTGCGCTCTAAACGCTGGCGGTGGATGGCCAGTGCTTCGGTAGTGAGGCCTGCTCGGGTGTAGCAGCGCAGCAGGTCTGCCTCAGTGCGCCAGTCGTCAGGGTAAAGCGAGCGCGCTGCCAAAGCAAACGCCAGTGCCTCTGGGTTTTTGCCAATTAATTCACAGTAAGCAACCAGCTCGCTGTGCTCATGCGCACCCTGCGGACTGGTTTGTAGCGCAGCCAGAACCGCAGCTTTGTCGCCTTGTTGCCTCAGGCTGTCCAAATAGCGCGTGCGCAGCTTAGCGCGTGCATAGTCATAGCGCTCAGGGTCTGTAAAGTTGGTTTTGATCGTTTGCTTTTTCCCATTGATGCCCTTATCAATGCGCACTTGGACCAATGGCGCGAGGTGCTGTTGCCAATCTTTGGCTGCCCGCGCGTGGTAGCGCTGTTGCACGGCAGCGCCCGCTGCAGCAAGTACACGGGCCTCGTTCCAAGTGCCCCAAGGGTCAGCCTCCATCAAGGCGAACCACTCATCGATCCAGTCACCCGGTGGAGCGTCATTTTTTAGCGCCCCTATCAAAATTTCCTGCACTTGGCCCATAAGATCGCCAATCTCACCATTGGAGTCATCGGCGTGTTCAGCCACTTTGTACAACTTGTGCAAGGTGTAGGCGCAGGCTGACCGTCCCTGCACAGGCGATGAGGCTGCAATTGTGCCCAAGAGCGGCAGCACATTGTCGGCGCGCCGGGCATAGTCATTAGACTCCCTGTAGTCATAGTAGCTTCGCGCGGCGCCCAGTATGGCGTTAATCGCAGCTTTCCAGTCTTGCGGTTTGTCGGCCACTGTGGCCTGCGCATGCCACGACGTAATTTCGGCCATCAAGGCGCGGTCAGCTTCGGCCCAAGACCACAGCATGTGCGCCAAATCAGCAGCGTTTTGCTTTTCTACAAATACTTTCAAAGCTGCCCGTTTGCCTAACACCGTAGCTTTGCGTTTTAACGCTGCTTCTGTTTTTGTAGCTACTTGTGCAGCATTTCCTTGGGCGTGAGGGTCATTTCCTTCTAATTTACAGCGCCAATACAAGGCTGCAGCTACCATATGTTTGCAAAAAGCCCCTTCTTGTGCATGCGGACAGTTGCAATCGGTATGCAGGCCCACGTCTTCAAAATACAGCTCGGTGGAATAGGTTTTAGTGCCTTTGACTTTGAACGTAGCATTGTCGCCGCCATCGCGCGCCATGCTGGCCCTGCCTGCTGCAAAGTAGATTTCACCACGCTTAAATACATCTTCTCCAGCGCAATCGCGCAGGCTATCGTCTGAAAGCTGCTCTTGCCAGTCTTCATTGACACGTGCCCAGCGATCAGAAGAGGGTCTGTGCTTCGACATACGGACTAGCCCTTGTTAATTGTTACTTGCGCACATGCTGAGCCAACGCGGCTTGTGCGTTGTAAGCTTAAACCAGCATGCAAGAGCAAACTATAACGTGCCTTGCGCATACTGCGCTGCCACCACCTGCAGGCTGTGGCCTTTGATTTTGCTGCCCTGGCCTTCACAGCCAAACTCGCGGTAGCGCTGCATGCAGATCTGTTTGGCGGCTTCGCGGGCGGGCTTTAAAAAGTCGCGCGGGTCAAACTTGTCAGGGTTTTCGGCCATGTATTTGCGCACAGCGGCGGTCATGGCCAGGCGGATGTCGGTGTCTACGTTAATCTTGCGCACGCCAAACTGTATGGCACGCTGGATTTCTGCCACCGGCACGCCATAGGTTTCGCCAATACTGCCGCCATGTGCGCGAATGATGGCCAGCTGGTCTTGCGGCACGCTGGAGCTGCCGTGCATGACCAAGTGGGTATTGGGCAAGCGGCGGTGTATTTCTTTGACCCGGTCGATGGCCAAAATATCGCCGGTGGGCTTGCGGGTAAATTTGTAAGCGCCGTGGCTGGTGCCAATGGCAATGGCCAGCGCGTCGATCTGGGTGCGCTGCACAAAGTCCACCGCCTGGTCGGGGTCGGTCAGCAGCTGCTCGCGGGTCATGACCGCGTCGGTGCCGTGGCCGTCTTCTTTGTCGCCCTGCATGGTCTCCAGGCTGCCCAGGCAGCCCAGCTCGCCTTCGACCGACACGCCCAACGCATGGGCTATGTCCACCACTTTGCGGGTGATGGCTACGTTGTAGTCGTAGCTGGCAATGGTTTTGCCATCGGCCTCCAGGCTGCCGTCCATCATGACCGAGCTAAAGCCCAGGTTGATGGCGCCTTGGCACACTTCGGGGCTTTGGCCGTGGTCTTGGTGCATTACCACGGGGATGGTGGGGTAGCTTTCAATGGCGCCCAAGATCAAGTGTTTTAAAAAGCCTTCGCCTGCGTATTTACGGGCCCCTGCACTGGCCTGCATGATGACGGGAGCGCACACTTCTTTGGCAGCCTCCATAATGGCTTGCACCTGCTCTAGGTTATTGACGTTGAATGCGGGAATGCCGTAGCTGTGGGCGGCTGCGTGGTCAAGCAGTTCACGCAAAGAGACGAGTGCCATAAGATATTAGTCCTCAAAGTTGGTAACCGGTTGGTAACTCAGGACAATTTTAACGGGTCTTGGTGGGCAGATTGGGTGTGATAAATTTACAGCGTTTTAGTGTTATCGCCCAAGGAA
>JAYSRE010000124.1:0-9905 GCA_043721235.1 Polaromonas sp.
CCAGTTTGTTCTGCAACCGGCATTATTGGTTGTTTCGAATAGCTTGGTAGGTGGTGGTGGTGGTCAAATCAAGCGAGCCGGTGGGCAAA
The DNA here is from genome assembly GCA_043721235.1 of Polaromonas sp. Taxonomy (GTDB): domain Bacteria; phylum Pseudomonadota; class Gammaproteobacteria; order Burkholderiales; family Burkholderiaceae_C; genus JAAFIP01. Next base: position 90 of record JAYSRE010000124.1, read on the forward strand.
GTAGCGCCTCTTAGCACAGCGCTTGCCCCCTGCACAGTCACTTCAGTCAAAAGATTCCGCTCAGTGTCTGTAACACGGATCACACCACCTGTGCCTACTATGGTGCTTGTCGACGCAAAGTTGCCTGTCAGCGGGGTGCTGTTTACAAATGTTAGCGGCACTGGACCTGCTGCGGTTGAGCCTGTAATGTTCCCATCGGTTTTGGATGTGTACGTCTTGTTTACCGTTTTGTTGGCCACTATAGTCGTACCAGAGCCCAAGGTGAGGTTGAAGCTGGGGTTCGTATCGTTTACCGACGTAAAAAAGTTAAACGAACGACCTGAACCAGCAACCGTGGTAGCAGACAGCCCGGCTGAACCACCCACCAAGGTATTGGCAGTGGCCGTAAAAGTACCATTGCTGCGCAATTTGACCCCGTCAGTTTTGTATTCAAAATTGGTCGTTGTTACGGCGAAATTAAGATTAAAATTTGTCGTGTTTACGTTTGAAATGTCAGCCAACGCCGTGGCTAGAAAACTACCGTTCAGTGTTACCGGGTCGGTGCCGAATTTACAATTTGCAAAAGTAAGGCTGATCGTGTCGTTGGCTCTTAAACCAGCGTAACTGCCCGCTTTTGTTACAGCGCCACCAAACGTACCGCTGCCAACACCGCCGCTAACGCAGCTGGTAGTAACAGGTAAAGTACTTGAACCGCTGGCTGGCCCAGTGCCAAAGCCAGCCAGGAAACTGCTGAGAAAGCTAGTTTCGATTTGCGTAGCGCCCCATAAAATTTCAGCAGAATTGAGGCCCACAGCAGCAACTTCCTTGATTTGAGCCAAAGTAAATCTTACTTGTGCTGGCGCGGTTGGGGCACTGGCTTGGGGCACACTGTCACCGCCCCCTCCGCCGCCACAAGCAGCGAGCAAAGAAAGTGAAATGAGGCCGGTTAAGGACTTAATGAACGAATTAAATTGAGCCATGGTGGGTAAGCAAGGTTGTTAATGGAATGTAAAAATAGTTACATATTTTACTTTGCAGTCCAAAATATCAGACCCAATTTAAGTAACAACCCTAAGAGGATGCGCACTACGCCCGCATTTGTGAAGGCTGCGCAACGTACAGCAACACAGTTTTTCATTGCTGGCTCTGGTACGGGCGGTTTGTGCTGGTGATTTCAAATACGTTGTAAATTACCGACACCACGCAGTTTTGAACGGTGCTACCTTCACCACTTATGCAATCAACTTTAGTTTTACCCTTTTCCACCCTGGCCCACTGCCAAGCCCTTGACGCAGCCGATCCGCTGCGCGGCCTGCGCGATTTGTTCAGTCTGCCCGAGGGGGTGATTTATTTGGATGGTAATTCGCTAGGCGCGCTGCCTGTGGCTACTGCCCAGCGGGTGGCCGAGGTAGTGACCCAGGAGTGGGGCGTGGGGCTGATTCGCAGCTGGAACAGCGCGGGTTGGATTGAATCACCACAACGGGTGGGCGACAAAATTGCGCGGCTGGTTGGTGCACGGGCGGGTGAGCTGGTGGCCACTGACAGTACGTCGATCAATTTGTTCAAGGTGATGCATGCTGCTATTATGATAGCTAACTATTCAGCATTTTCTTGGGCGACAGGCCAAAAAGGCAATAAAAAAGTAGTTTTATCCGAGCGCAGCAACTTCCCTACCGATTTGTACATTGCACAAAGCCTGTGCACGCAGCATGGCTTCACGCTCAAGCTGGTAGAGGCGCACGAGGTGGCAGCCAGCATTACGCCCGAGGTGGCGATTGTGATGCTGACGCATGTGCACTACCGCAGCGGCGCGATGCACGGCATGGCGCACATTACCGCCTTGGCCCATGCAGCGGGCGCACTGGCGGTGTGGGACCTGGCGCACAGCGCAGGCGCAGTGCCCATTGACCTGCACGCCGCCAACGCCGACTTTGCTGTGGGCTGCGGCTACAAATACTTCAACGGTGGGCCTGGTGCACCGGCGTTTGTGTGGGTGCACCCGCGCCACGCCAGCAGCTTTGAACAGCCGCTGGCCGGCTGGTGGGGCCACGCTGCGCCGTTTGCCTTTACGCCTGACTACCAACCTGCACCGGGTATTAACCGGGCGTTGTGCGGCACGCAGCCCATCATCAACATGGCCGCGCTAGACTGCGGGCTGGACACCTTGCTGGCGGCAGAGCCTTTGGGCGGCATGGCAGCGCTGCGCGCCAAGTCTTTAGCACTGACCGACCTGTTCATCACCCTGGTAGAGGCACGCTGCGCGCAGGCAGGCCTAACGCTGGCCACTCCGCGCGAGCATGCACTGCGCGGCTCGCATGTGAGCTTTACCCGCGCCCAAGCCGGCTACGCGATCATGCAGGCTTTGATTGCACGCGGCGTGATTGGCGATTTTCGCGCAGGCGATGCCAGCGCACCTGCTGGCTCGGCCGATGGCAAAGACATTTTGCGCTTTGGTTTTACACCGCTGTACACCCGCTATGCCGACGTGTGGCAAGCGGTAGAGCACCTTGTGCAGGTCATGGAGCGCAAAGAATGGCAGCTGCCTGAATTTAACCGCAAGCAGGCAGTGACTTAAGCGCCATGCACGAACCCAAGCACACTGCACACCCACCGGCCAGCGCTGCGCAAGTTTTGGCGGCCTCGGGTGCGCAAACAGACTTTAGCCAGTCCATGAGCTATGGTGACTATTTGGCTTTGCCGCAGCTGCTAGGCGCACAGCATCCACGCAGCCCTGACCACAACGAGATGCTGTTTATCGTTCAGCACCAAACCAGCGAGCTATGGATGAAGCTGATGCTGCACGAGCTGCATGCGGCCATCGCCTGTATTGCCCAGGACGAGCTTGGCAGCGCTTTTAAAATGCTGGCGCGGGTGAGCAAAATTATGGAGCAACTGGTGCACGCCTGGGACGTGCTGGCCACCATGACCCCGTCGGAGTACAGCGCTATTCGGCCCTACCTGGGCCAGTCCAGCGGCTTTCAAAGTGCACAGTACCGGTGCATTGAATTTGCACTGGGCAATAAAAATGCAGGCATGCTCAAACCCCACCAGCATGCGCCAGACTTGCTGGCGCTGGTGCAAACCGCGCTTGGCACCCCCAGCCTGTACGACCAAGCCCTGCGCCTGCTGGCGCGGCGTGGTTTGGCGATACCCAGCACGCACTTGGAGCGCGATTGGACGCAGCCCTACACCCGCAGCGACACCGTAGAGGCCGCATGGCTGATGGTCTACCGCAGCCCCAAAGCGCATTGGGATCTGTACCAGCTGGGCGAAGAACTGACCGACCTTGAAGACGCTTTTCGCCAATGGCGCTTTCGCCACGTGACCACGGTGGAGCGCATCATCGGCTTTAAACACGGCACCGGCGGTACTGGCGGCGTGGGCTACCTGCGCAAAATGCTAGACGTGGTGCTGTTTCCAGAGATTTGGCAGCTGCGGACAGACCTTTAAACACCCCAGCTTAAACAAAAATACCTCAAGCAAAAAACTTGCAGCGCGCAGGCTTACCGCCTAAATAGAGGCTCCGTACAACCAAGGCAGCCTCAGCACCTGTGTGCCCTTGGCAAAGAGCACCGCGTCGCGCGCGACTGACCATGGCATAGACAAATGGAAAATATGGCCATTGCGCCGGGCGGTGGCCACTACGCGCTCGGTACGGGTTTTGCGCTGCGCCTGGTAGCTTTGCAGCGCACTGGGCCAATCGGCCAGTGCCGCAACCTCACGGCCCAGCACGGCAGCGTCTTCCAACGCCATGGCTGCGCCTTGCGCCAGATAGGGCAGCATGGGGTGGGCGGCATCGCCCAGCAGGGCCACGCGGCCTTGCACCCAGCTGCGCGCTGGCGGGCGGCTGTACAGGTGCCAGCTTTGCCACGCCGATTGCGCTGTCAATTGCGTTGTCAATTGCGCTGTGTTTTGGTAGGTTTGCACGCTGTGCAGCAGCTCTCTTAGCAAAGGACAAGCGTGCTGCAGGCCCGCAGCCACCGCCGCGTGGCTGGCCGGGCTGGCCCAGCCGGGTACAGCCTGGGCGGCGCTGTGCTCGCTAAGCACCACCAAGTTTAAAAAGTCGCCGCCGCGCACCGGGTAGTGCACCACATGTACATCGGGCGCCCACCACACACCCACATGCATACTTTGCAAGGCTGTGGGCACCTGCGCCATAGGCAACAGCACGCGGTAGGCGGCATGGCCGGTGGCCAGCGGCGCACCGTCGGCAAACACCGCTTGGCGCAGCGTGCTCCACAGGCCATCTGCCGCTACCAGCGCATCAGCTTGCAGCCCAGGTTGCTGCACGGTGTGCTGTGCGCTGTGCACTTGTATACCGGGCAAAGCAGCATCGAGCGATGGCACTACGCTGTCCACCGCTGCATTGCAATGCAGGCTGATAGCACTTTGGCTTTGCGCTGCCTGCAGCAGCGCCGCATGCAGGTCTGCACGGTGCACGCAGGCGTACACCTCACCGTAGCGCTGCTGCACTGCGCGCCCTAGCAATATGCGGCTGATACTGCGGCCCGTGGTGGCGTGGCGCACGGCAATGGCCTGCGGCAGGCAGGCGCGGGCCAGTACGCTACCCCGCAGACCCAACTGGGCCAGCACTTTCATGGCGTTAGGCCCCAGCTGAATGCCAGCGCCTGTGTCTGCAAACTCAGCTGCGCGTTCTAGCACCGTAGCGCGCTGGCCGCAGCGCGCCAGCACCAGCGCTGCGGCCAAGCCTCCTATGCCGCCGCCCGCCACTATGGCATGTTGATTCTTCAAAATAGCCCTATTTTTAAGCGTTTTAGCCTTGTCGCCCAAGGAAATGCTGCATGAGCAGCTATAAAATTAATAGTAATTACAATCTGTTTTAATCATGATATTACCCGACCCATGCACTGCCGCAAGCTCAGCTGTAGCCTTAGTGTACGCAGATGCCAGCCTGGTGGTAGTGAACAAACCAGCGGGGCTGCTGGCCGTGCCAGGGCGCGGGCCTGAGAAACAACAGTGCGCTAGCGGCCAAGTGCAGCAGCTCTACGCTGATGCCTTGGTAGTGCACCGGCTAGACCAAGCCACCTCTGGCCTGATGCTGCTGGCACGCGGCAGTGCCATGCAGCGCGCCCTAAGCCAGCTGTTTGAAAGCCGTGCTGTAGCCAAAGGCTATGTGGCTGTAGTGCACGGATGGCTGCCAAACGATACCGGCAGCATCAACCTGCCGCTGGCCGCCGACTGGCCCGCCCGGCCACGGCAAAAAGTAGACTACGCCCAAGGCAAACCCGCCCTGACCAACTACCAAGTGCTGGCGCGCTTGCCTGGGCAGGGCGCAGCGGGTACTGAGAATATGCGGCCTGCAGGGCACCCAAACACCCGCGTAGCCCTGCAGCCCCACACTGGCCGCACGCACCAGTTGCGCGTGCATTTGCAAGCTATTGGGCACCCCATTGTGGGCGACGCGCTGTACGGCCCTGACGATGGCGCATCTGCACGTTTGCTGTTGCATGCAACATGCTTGGAGCTTGTACACCCCGCCACAGGCGAACCTATGCAATGGCACTGTGCGCCTGCGTTTTAAGCTTGCTTTAAACCGTTTTGCAAACCGCAGAAAAAACTGCTTTTTGCCGCGCTTGTGGCGCACTTGTAGCGCAGCATTGGGGCTAAAGCGGTGCAGCCCCAGCTTCCACGCTGTTGCGCAGCGCAGTTTGCGCCACGGCGTCCAGCGCCTTGTCTACCATGCGGCCGTCAGACACCACGCGAATCATGTTTTGCGTGCGCAGCTTGTCCATGGTGCGCTGCGACATCGAATGGGCCTTGCCGCCATGGGAAACAAACATAAACAGGGTGCGGTGCGGGCTGGCCCAAGTAAGCTGGGCACGCACCCACTGGCCCTCCAGCATCATTTCTACCCAAGATCCAATAGCAATGGCGTTAACCATCACTGGCGGCGGGGGGCTGGCACCTGCAGTTTGATCTGAGGCTGCAAGAGTCATCGGCACGGCGTATTTTTCTTCTAAAAACCCGGCATCTTCAACTTCGCGCTTGGCCAGCCAAACGCCGTCATTGTCAGGCGTTCTTTCAGCCGGCGCAGCAGCCGATGGGGACGGGCTAGCGTCAAGCTCAACATTCACAGGCTCAGGGCCAGGCGTAGCGGCTGCTTGGGCGGCCTCATCAGCTTCGCTGCTGGCTGCATACAGAGCCTCCAGCTCGGCGCGATCGGTCAAACCAGCATCTTCAGTGGTCTCTTCACTGGTCTCTTGGCCAGTGTCTTCGCCCATTGCTTGCTCTACGGCATCGTCTTGAACTTGGCTGGTCACTTGGACAACCGCTGCTTTGGGTCTTCCCTCCAAAGCTGCCTCATGCATAGCAATTAGTGTGGTGAAAAAATCCGTGATCATCTCTGGCGGAAACTCGATCAAATGCAGGCCTTGGCGCAGCTTGCCCAGCATGGCGGGGATAATTTGCACCAGCCGTTTGCGGTTGCGTTTGGCCACACGGGGCTGCACGCTCCAGTACAGCTCGGCCACCAGCTCGTGGTAGCCCTGCGGGTCGCTGGTACCGTCAGTGCAGCGCAACTGCGCTTCAGCTACTACTTGTGCCCAAGGGCCACAGGTAAAGTCCACCACTGCTTGGGGTACGTCCACCCCTTCGGCGTTGGCGCGAAACTCCTGGGCCAGGTACTGTGCCAGCATATTGCGCTGCTCAGCATGCATCAGCGCGCGGGCGGCTTCCTCGCGCGTGGCCAGTTCTTGCGCATCTAGCACCGTCCACTGTTTTTCCAGCTTTTTAAGTACCTTGCCAAAGGCTTCCGACGGGTCACCGCCTGCGCTACTTTGGGTATGCAGGTTTTCAATGCCCGTTTCTACCGACTGTAAGAATTGTGCATAGCCCTCGTCCCGTTCATGGGCAAAGGCCAGGCTGCGGTTGGTCACTTTGTCTAAAAATACGCGTGCAGCGTGCTGCTTGTCACTGAAGAAACGGCCGTCAATTTTGGCAATCTCCATCAGCATAGGCTCTAGCGTTTGCAGGTGCTCACGCACACCGGCCAGCAAACGTTCGTCTTGCAGCAGGTTGTCTAGCATGAGGCGAATTACTTCTTCACCCAGTTGCTTGCCTAAATGCTTGCCATCGGCCAGTGCCAAACGGGCAGCGGCTTTTTTGCGGGCAGTGTCCAAGCCGGGGTTTTCAGCCGCTTGGCGGGCCTTGCTTTCTAGGCGCTGCACCATAGCTTCTACCTGGCGCATGTCTTGCAAGGCAACCACCGAGGCTGGCACGGTGTGCAAAAAGTCTTGCGGCCGGCGGGCTTCAACGGTGTCCAGCTCGCCTGACAATAGACGGCGCAAGCGGTCTAGCGTAAGCAAGGTGCGCGCCACCGAATTGCCCATACTGCCCACTAAACTGGGCTTTGCCATGCTGCTTTGCACTTGGCCCGGCTGCAGCAAGCTGGCAGGTTCAACGCCACATGACTTGAGCCATGAACACAGTTCAACGTACAGCTTGCCCAAAAGCACCCCCATACGCCCGGCCATAGAGGCCAAAATAGCACCCCGAATATCTGGGTCTTGCACCTGCTCTGCAATGCATTCGCGCAACGCACGGGCATACATTTCTGGGCGCAAAGGGTTAATCGCTGACTGCACGGTAATCCAGCCTAGCAACGAGCTCATCAGCGCGTCTAGCTGCGCCGCCACGGCATCTACCTGGCCACTCATTTCTTGCAATGCGCGGGCCACTTCGATGCTTTCGTCCAGGTCCTCTTCTTCAAAGAGTTTAAGGTCTTCAAAACGCATCATCTGCGGTGCCTGGGCATCCGCGCCCAAGCCTTTGTAAACATAGCTGCGAAGATGCTTAGCAAAGCTTAGCTTGATCTCCTCACGCTGGCCCAGCAAGCTTTGCACCACCACCTGCACCGCGGGCGGGAATTTGGGCTTGGCCTGGTTCATACCCAGGGCTTTTTCCGGCTTGCCCGCCAAGCTGTTCATGAGCTTGTCAACCAGCCCTTCAGACTGGTGCAATGCTGCCTCCAGGCATTCGCGCAGGTTAATGCGCGGCCCATGGGGATCGTCAGACATACCAAACTTGGGCGGGGCAGATTTACTCATATGTAATTCTATTATGACTGCGCTAGGCGGCTAAAAGCAATGCAGACAAACACGCCTGGTGCGTCTGCACAGGTTTGGCACGGCCTGCTTAAGCTAGCGCCTTGAAGCGCATCCGCTTAGGTTTGGCGCCCTCTTCGCCCAGGCGTTTCTTCTTGTCAGCTTCGTACTCTTGGTAGTTGCCATCAAAGAAGGTCCACTGGCTGTCGCCTTCGCAGGCCAGAATGTGGGTGGCAATTCGGTCTAAGAACCAACGGTCATGGCTGATGACCATGATGGAGCCCGGAAACTCAAGCAGCGCGTCTTCTAGTGCGCGCAAGGTTTCTACGTCCAGGTCGTTGGACGGCTCGTCCAGCATTAGCACGTTGCCGCCGGCAATCAAGGTCTTGGCCAAATGCAAGCGCCCGCGCTCACCGCCCGACAGCGTACCCACGCGTTTTTGCTGGTCGGCACCACTGAAGTTAAAGCGGCCGCAGTAGGCACGGCTGGCCACGGTAAATTTGCCAATCTGCAGCATGTCCAGCCCGCCGGAAACTTCTTCCCACACGGTTTTGTCTCCTTCTAGGTTTTCGCGCGACTGCTCAACAAACGCCATTTTCACGGTAGCGCCAATGTTGACCTCGCCGCTGTCTGGCTTTTGCGCGCCGCTGATCATGCGAAACAGTGTTGACTTGCCAGCACCGTTGGGGCCAATAATGCCGACAATCGCACCGGCAGGCACGGTAAAGCTCAGATTGTCAATCAGCAGCCTGTCGCCAAACGATTTGCTCACGCCTTCAAATTCAATCACGCTGGCACCCAAACGGTCGCCTACGGGAATAAAAATTTCCTGCGTTTCGTTGCGCTGCTGGTGCTCGTAGCTGGACAGGTCTTCAAACCGGGCAATACGCGCCTTGCTCTTGGCTTGACGGCCCTTGGGGTTTTGGCGAATCCACTCCAGTTCTTTCTTCAAAGCCTTAGCGCGCGCATCTTCGCCCCTTTGTTCTTTCTCCAGGCGGTCAGTTTTCTGGTCTAGCCAGTCGCTGTAGTTGCCTTTGTACGGAATACCTGAGCCACGGTCGAGTTCCAAGATCCACTCGGCTGCATTGTCTAAAAAGTAGCGGTCGTGGGTAATGGCCACCACGGTGCCGGTGTAGCGCAGTAAAAACTGCTCTAACCAATCGACTGATTCTGCGTCCAAGTGGTTGGTGGGCTCGTCGAGCAGCAGCATGTCAGGCTTGCTCAATAGCAAACGGCACAGCGCCACGCGGCGCTTTTCACCGCCGGACAGGTGCTTGATGATGGCATCCCACTCGGGCAGGCGCAGTGCTTCGGCGGCTATGTCTAGCGCGCGGCCGTCGTCGTCGCCTGCAGCGCCGATGATGGTTTCTAGCTGGGCTTGCTCAGCGGCCAGTTTGTCAAAGTCAGCATCTTCATTGCCGTATTCGATGTACACCTGCTCTAGCCGCGCTTTGGCGGCAATGGCCGCGCCCATGCCGCCTTCAACGGCTTGGCGCACGGTTTGGTCAGGGTCCATGATGGGCTCTTGCGGCAGGTAGCCAATGTTCAGCCCCGGCATGGGAGTGACTTCGCCTTCAATCTCGGTGTCCAGCCCGGCCATGATTTTGAGCAAGGTCGATTTACCCGACCCGTTAACGCCCAGCACGCCTATCTTGGCCCCAGGGAAGAAAGATAAGCTCACGTCTTTCAAAATATGCCGTTTGGGCGGCACAATTTTGCCTACCCGGTTCATCGTAAATACGTATTGCGCCATAGCTGTGAAATTTCCAAAAAA
>JAYSRE010000125.1:0-31006 GCA_043721235.1 Polaromonas sp.
TCTAGCCCCGTGGGACATGAAAAACGTGATTGACAAGGCACGCGCTGCAGCGGCTGAAAAAGGTTTGAACCAAGACAACTTTTTAGCCTGCGAGCGTGGAGTTAGTTTTGGCTACAACAACTTGGTGGCCGACATGACCAGCCTGGCTGAAATGCGCAAAAGCGGCGCACCCGTAGTGTTTGACGTAACTCACTCGGTACAAAAACCCGGCGGCCAGGGCACCAGCAGTGGCGGCGCACGCGAGATGGTGCCCGTGCTGGCCCGTGCAGGCGTAGCAGCCGGTGTGGCTGGCCTGTTTATGGAAACCCACCCCAACCCAGCGGACGCATGGTCTGACGGGCCTAATGCTGTGCCGTTGCGCCACATGAAAGCGCTGCTAGAAACGCTGGTCGCTCTAGATTCTGTGACCAAACAGCATGGCTTTTTGGAAAACAACTTTTCCGCTTGATTATTTTTAGCTTTAAACACCATGCCATCTGCCTACATCATTGCCCACGTGACAGTTACGAACCCAGAACAATACGAAGAGTACAAAAAACTCTCGACAATAGCCATGCAAGCGCACGGTGCACAGCTGTGCGTACGCGGCGGCAAAGTAGAGGTGCTGGAAGGCGACTGGGTGCCCACCCGTGTGGTGGTCTTAAAGTTCCCCAGCATGGAGGCGGCCCAACAGTACAACGCATCCATCGAATACACAGCTGCCCGCAATGCACGGCTGGGTGCAGCGGTGATGCGCATGATTGCGGTTGAGGGTGTGTAGGTTTTAACAACGGTTCAATTTTTTGAAAGAAATACCATGAGTGCTATTGTCGATATCGTAGGTCGTGAGATTTTGGACAGCCGGGGCAACCCCACAGTGGAATGTGATGTGCTCTTGGAGTCTGGCGTCATGGGCCGTGCCGCCGTGCCTTCGGGCGCGTCTACCGGTTCGCGCGAAGCCATTGAACTGCGAGACGGCGACAAGAGCCGCTACTTGGGCAAAGGCGTGCTTAAAGCCGTAGGCTACATCAACACCGAAATTGCCGAGGCTGTGCTGGGCCTGGACGCTTCTGAGCAAGCTTTCTTGGACAAAACACTGATTGACTTGGACGGCACCGAAAACAAGAGCCGCCTGGGTGCTAACGCCATGCTGGCTGTCAGCATGGCGGTGGCCAAAGCCGCCGCTGAAGAAGCAGGTTTGCCACTGTACCGCTACTTTGGCGGTATGGGCGGCATGCAAATGCCGGTGCCGATGATGAACGTCATCAACGGCGGCGCACACGCCAACAACAACCTTGATTTGCAAGAACTGATGATCATCCCCGTGGGCGCGCCAAGTTTCCGCGAAGCCGTGCGCTGGGGTGCCGAGGTGTTCCATGCCCTGAAAAAAATCATCCACGACAAAGGCATGAGCATTGCCGTGGGCGACGAAGGCGGCTTTGCACCGACGGTAGAAAACCACGAGGCAGCGATTCAGATGATTTTGGCCGCTATTGAAGCAGCAGGCTACACCGCAGGCGAGCAAATTGCCTTGGGCCTGGACTGCGCCGCATCTGAGTTTTACAAAGACGGCAAATACCATCTGCAAGCCGAGGGCCTGCAACTGACCAGCGCGCAGTGGACCGACATGCTGGCCGCGTGGGTGGATAAATACCCCATCATCAGCATTGAAGACGGCATGCACGAGGGCGACTGGGACGGCTGGAAGATTTTGACCGACCGCTTAAACCACAAGGTGCAGTTGGTGGGCGACGATCTGTTTGTGACCAACACCAAAATTTTGCAAGAAGGTATTGACAGGAAAATTGCCAACTCAATTCTGATCAAAATCAACCAAATTGGCACGCTGACCGAGACCTTTGCCGCCATAGAGATGGCCAAACGCGCGGGCTACACCGCTGTCATTAGCCACCGCAGCGGCGAGACCGAGGACAGCACGATTGCCGACATTGCCGTGGGCACCAATGCCGGCCAGATCAAAACCGGCTCACTCAGCCGCTCTGACCGCATGGCCAAATACAACCAGCTGTTGCGCATCGAAGAAGACCTGGGTGAAGTGGCCACCTACCCGGGCCGCAAGGCTTTCTACAGCATTCGCTGAACCTGCATGCTGGGCTGAGCCATGTCTGCACATATGTCATCACGCTACATACCTGTGATTTTGATTGCGCTCTTGGTGGCCTTGCATGCCCAGCTGTGGCTGGGACGGGGTAGCCTGGGCCATGTGAGCACCCTGCAAGAGCAGCTGCGTACTCTAGGCCTTAAAAACGCACAGTCGCAGCTGGCCAACGACCAGCTCTTGGCCGAGGTGCGCGACCTGAAAGAAGGCCTGGAAATGGTGGAAGAAAAAGCACGCTTTGAGTTGGGCATGGTCAAGCCCAATGAAATTTTGGTGCAGTTCACCAAATAAGCGTGGGCATCCTCATTACCTTGCTGGGGGCCGAATGCACCGGCAAATCCACCTTGGCACGCGGCTTGTTGGCCCACCTGCGCAGTCAAGCCGCAGATGCTGTGCTAGTGAACGAATACCTGCGCGAATGGTGCGATGCACACCAGCGCACCCCTTTGCCGCATGAGCAGCAGCACATCGCCGACACACAGCAAGCGCGTATTGCAGCGGCTGCAGCCCAACACGCTATGGTGGTAGCCGACACCACCGCGCTGGTAACCGCTGTGTACAGCGAAACGCTGTTTGCCGACAGCGCGCTGCTTGCCAGCGCGCTAACCCAGCAGCGCGCAGCCAGCTTGAACCTGCTGATGGGCCTGGACCTGGCTTGGCAAGCTGACGGACTGCAGCGGGACGGTGCCCATACGCGCGCCCCGCTAGACCAGCGGCTGCGCAGCGCTTTGACCGGTGCTGGCATCGCCTACCAAGTGGTCTATGGGCAGGGGCCTATGCGGCTGCAAAATGCTATAGATAGCATAGCTACATGTGCAGCATTTCCTTGGGCGATAAGCATAAAACCTGTGAAAAAATGGGCTTGGCTGTGCGATAAATGCTCTGACCCCGACTGTGAGCACCAGCTCTTCACCCAGCATGTTAAACAGCAACCTGGCCAGCAAGCAGGGCCAACCGAGCCCATCCAAAGTTAAATACTTAGGGTGTTAAAAACTTAAAACGACCAACGCCCGCTCATTGAACGGTGCTTGGCCCCGGTGGTTGGTCTAGCGCTTGGGTAAAAATAGCGGCGGCATCTACTGCGTCAAACCGGTATTGCACACCGCAAAAGTCGCAGCCTACTTCTACCTTGCCTTGCTCGGCCACAATAGACGATACCTCGGCGCTGCCCAGACTGTGCAGCATGCTGGCCACCCGGTCTGCGCTGCAGCTGCAGGCAAAGCGGGGCTGCTGGGGCGTAAAACGCAGCACTTTTTCTTCCCAAAACAGGCGGTGCAGCAGGGTGTCTACATCCAGGGTTAAAAGTTCTTCAGGTTTGACGCTGGCAGCAAACAGGGCAATGCGGTTGAACGCTTCGCTGATGCCAATGTCGTCTTCATTTGATTTGCTGCCCAAGTTCTTTTCGCCCTGCTCTGGCAGGCGTTGAATCAGCAGTCCTGCGGCTACGTTGCCATCTGCCGCTAGCACCAGCTTGGTGTCCAGTTGTTCAGACTGCAGCATGTAGTGCCCGAGCACAGCGCCTAGGCTTTCCAGCTTTTCGTTGTGGTCGCCGTGCAGGGGCACCACGCCTTGGTAGGGCTGTTGGCCGGGAAATTTGTCTTTGGGGTCGAGCGTGATGGCGCAGCGGCCTTTGTTGCCCACGTTGACCATGGCGCTTAAGCTGCTGTGGGCTGCCACTTCGCCCAGCACGCTGGCTGTAGCGCGCAGCGACAAGTCCGACTGTATTTCAGCTACCGCCACCTTCACCGGGCCGTCGCCCATGATCTGCAGCACCAGCGCGCCGTTAAATTTAATGTTGCTTTGCATCAGCACCCCTGCAGCCAGCATTTCACCCAGCATCTGGCTTACGCGCAGCGGGTAGGCACCGGTGTTGGAATTGGCCGCGCGACGCGCCAGCACCTCTTGCCAGGCCCCGGTGAGGCGCACGACAGAGCCGCGCACGGGCAGGCCATCAAAGATAAATTTATGCAGTTCAGACATGGCGGTACAACTTGAAATCAACAATCAACAGTCAACAACTTACAAGGCAGCATTTTCAAGCAATCCGCTTAAGGCCTTTGGCAAAACGCTGGGCGTTAGCCACATACAGGGCCGCGCTGGACTGGAGCTTGGCAACGCTTGCTTCGTCCAGCGTGCGCACCAGCTTGGCGGGCGAACCTATGATGAGCGAATTATCGGGAAACTCCTTGCCTTCGGTCACCACACTGCCTGCGCCAACGATGCAGTTGCGGCCAATCTTGGCTTTGTTTAAAACCACCGCACCCATGCCGATCAGCGAGCCATCGCCAATGCTGCAGCCGTGCAGGGTGACTTGGTGGCCCACGGTGACGTTGTCGCCCACGGTCAGCGGGCAGCCAAGGTCAGAGTGCAGCATGCTCATGTCCTGGATGTTGGAGTTAATGCCCACATGGATGGGCTCGTTGTCGCCGCGCAGCACGGCGCCAAACCATACACTGGCGTTGGTCTGCAGGCTTACATTGCCCATCACATCGGCGCTGTCTGCCACCCAAGCGCCGTGGCCTAGGGTGGGTTGCACGCCGTCAAGTTCATACAGGGCCATGGCTCAATTCTCAAAATAGGGTTTAGGGTGCTGTGCGGGCAGCGGCATTGCACGCTGGGCGATTCCTCAATTATCATCGAAGTATGGAAATTCGCTCTTTAGCCTTGGCTGCTTTGCTCTGCCCTGATGCAGTAAAGAAAGTGGCTTTAGCCCAACAAATACATGCACAAGCAGCTACGCTATCTGTAGCGTATGCAGCCTTACCTGATGACTTGTACCCGCCCAGCACCAGCGTCACGCCCAGCACCCATGCGCTGCCCGGCTGCCCACCGCAGCCACTTCTGGTGCAGCACCTGAACGCGCCCAAGCGCTCGCCCTACACCAAGGACGGGCTGGCGGCGCTGGTGCATGCGGTGTGCCATATTGAATTTAACGCGGTTAATTTGGCGCTGGACGCTGTATGGCGGTTTGCCCATATGCCGCAAGCCTACTACTTTGACTGGGCCCGCGTAGCGGCTGAAGAGGCCCAGCATTTCTCGCTGCTCTCAAAGCAGTTGCACAGCATGGGCTACCACTATGGCCATTACCCGGCGCACACCGGCTTGTGGGACATGGCAGAAAAAACAGCGGGCAACATCACCGCCCGCATGGCCCTGGTACCGCGCACGCTAGAGGCCCGCGGGCTAGACGCTACGCCGCCCATGCAGGCCAAGCTGCGCAAGGTGGGAAGCAGCGATGCAATGCACACGGTGGCTATTTTGGACACCATCCTGCACGACGAAGTGGGCCATGTAGCCATAGGTAACCATTGGTACCGCTGGCTGTGCACGCGCGATGGGCTGGAACCCGTGGCGCACTTTAAGCAGCTTTTGGTGCAGTACCAAGCGCCACGCGCCAAACCCCCGTTCAACCAGGTGGCGCGGCGCATGGCGGGGTTTACTGACGCGGAGATGGCGGCTTTGTTGGAGGTGTAGTTAGCTATGGCAAAGCAAACGATGTATAGTTTTTGGACTACAAGGCTAAAGTCCATAAAAAGACAGGTCAGAAATGAAAAAGAACGACGCGCAAACTATAGAATTTATTGCAGGAACAATTACAAGCCTGCAAGCCATCATCACTGCCCAAGTTTTGCAAGAACACTACGACCATTATTTTGTTTATTTGATTTCAGCCATGGTGGTGGTTTTTTACTTTTTTATTTAAAAACCAACCATCATTTTCGCGCTGAAACCGTCGATGCAGTATTAGTTTTGGCATACGGCTTTTTAAGGTTCATCTATTCCCTTGGCATTCAGTTGCCTGGCAAAGAGCCTCAAGTCTTATTGCCAGTTATCTACTCCCTTGCATTAGGCTATGCGGCGGCAACAGGTGCCGTCGTATAGCCTTTTCTTATACTTGTACCAAGTTGCTAAGAATAAGCGAATCAGTAAATCTGACCAAAACCCATCTTAAACAAGTTGAAAGCTAACCAAGGGCTTCTTGACTTCACCGACTGCTTACATTAGAGTAAGGTAATCAACGTAAGGATTGCACTGTGTTCACAGCCACCATTACCGCCAAAGGGCAAATCACCATTCCCGCCGAGATCCGGTATGCATTGAAGCTCGATGCGGGAGCGCGTATCTCTTTTGAAGAAGCACAGCCAGGCAGCTACGTGTTCAAACCAGCCACCAAAGTTCCTGTTACGGCTTTAAAGGCTATGTTTGGCAAACACCCGACACGCATTAGTATTGAAAAAATGAACGCCACTATCGTTCGCCGTGTTGCAGCAGCAAAATGACAGGGCTAGACACCAATGTTTTGGTGCGCTACATAACGCAGGACGACAGCAAGCAGGCTGCATTGGCTAGCAAGCTCATAGAGAGCTTGGACGAACTATCACCAGGCTACATCACCCTCGTTACACTGGTTGAGCTGAGCTGGGTTCTTGAATCTGCATACAACTTTACACGCGACCAATTGGTTGAGGTGTTCCAAACGCTGCTGGCCATAGAAAATTTCAAGATCGATCGAGTGTCAGTAGCGGCCAGCGCGGTTCGGCAATACAGCGGCAGCAAAGCAGACTTCGCCGATTGCTTGATAGAACGCCTATCTTCAGCCGCAGGTTGCAAGCAGACCATGACCTTTGATAAAGCGGCAGCTAAAACTGCGGGCATGCACTTATTAAAATAATGTTTAACTGTCAACTTAGTGTCGATACAGCAGCCGCTAGCCAAAGTGCAGCGAAGTTTAAAAGTTAATCAGCCTTGATGCCTGCCGTTTTAATCACACTGCCCCATTTAGTGAACTCTGCCTGTGCGTAGGCTGTCATTTTGACGGGGTCAAGGTAATTTGCCTCGGCCCCCAGAGATGCTGCGCGTTCTTTAAAAGCCGCTACCGCCATGATCTTTTGCACCTCTTGGGCTATGTGCTCAACCGCTGCTTTGGGCGACTGTGCGTGGGTGTACAGGCCAAACCAGGCGTCTACCTCGTAGCCCTTGAGGCCAATTTCTGCGCCGGTGGGCACGTTGGGCAATGAGCTTAACCGGCGCGGGCCGGCCACCAGCAAGGGGCGAAACTTGCCGCTGGTGATGTGCGGCATGAGCGAGGGCGCGGTGGTTACCGTCAGGTCAATCTGCCCGGCAAGCAGGTCCACGATGGTGGGGCCACTGCCCCGGTAGGGAATGTGGGTCATGAAAGTGCCGGTCAGCTGTTTGAACAGCTCCGTGGCAATGTGCTGCACGCTGCCGTTGCCCGAGCTGCCGTAGTTGAGCTTGCCGGGGTTGGCCTTGGCATAGGCGATCAAATCTTGCGCGGTTTTAATATTCTCTAGCGAGCTGCGCACTACCATCACCTGCGGGGCCGAGTACACGTTGCAAATGGCCTGCAGGTCTTTCAATGGGTCATACGGCAGCTTCACCAAGTGCGGGCTCATGCAGTGAAAGCCGCTGTAGGCCATCAGCAGGGTGTGGCCGTCGGGCTTGGCAGCCAGCACGGCTTGCGCGCCCACTGCGCCGTTGCCGCCGCCTTTGTTGTCGATGACTATGGGCTGGCCCAGCGCTTTGCCCAAGGGCTCTACCAGCGCGCGGGCCGATATGTCGGCTGTGCCGCCAGGGGGCGCGGGCACCACGATGGTGAGCTGGCGGTCAGGAAAGCTTTGCGCACACACCCACGGCGCGGCCACCAGCGCGGCCCCGCTGGCAATCAGGGTACGGCGTTGGGGCGAGAAGCGGTGCGTGGTCATCCGGCGAATCCTTTAGAAAATCAATGGTGAAAGCTGGCGCGAAAGCTACGGGCAAGATTGCACAATGCGTTTGCAACGTGACAATTTGTATTACAGCGGATTTCCCCGCGCTTGGCTCTCCGCAAAAACGATAGTCTGGCATCGTCAAAAGCGATGGTTTGAGCTGGTTTATGCATGAAAATAGGGCTTAGCATCGTTAAATGCGATTAGCCAACCTAATGCCAGCGCAGCTACACACTACCCTTTTGCTCAACCTTCCGCTCAACTTTCCGTCATGCCCGCCCCATCCCGCCAGCCACCGCAACCCAGCGCCCCTGTGCAGCCACAGCGCAGCGAGCGCCCTAACGAGCGGTCCTTTGCGCGGCGTATTGACCTGACCTCGCTGCAGCTGTTTGTGGCCGTCTGCGAGCTGGGCAGCATTGGCAAGGCCGCGCAGCGTGAATTTATGGCGCCATCGGCGGTCAGCAAACGGCTGTCAGACATAGAGGCCACGCTGGGCACCGCCCTGCTGTACCGCCATGCACGCGGGGTCGACGCTAGCCCTGCTGGCGAGACGTTTCTGCACCATGCCCGCAGCGTGCTGCTCAGCCTAGACCGCATGCAGGGCGAGCTGTCCGAGTATGCGGACGGCGTGAAGGGCCATGTGCGCATCCACGCCAATATTTCGGCCATAGTGCTATTTTTACCCGAAGACATTGGCGCGTTTGCCAAGCTGTACCCGCTGCTGAAAATTGACCTGCAAGAGCACATGTCAGGCGATATCGTGCGCGCAGTAAGCGAAGGCGCGGCCGATGTGGGTATTTGCAACCCCCAAGCCGGTACCGGCGAATTGCAAAGCAAAGCCTACCGGCAAGACCGCTTGGTGCTGGTGGTGCCGCGCAAACACGCGCTGGCCCGCAAAAAGCAGCTGACTTTTGCCGACAGCCTGGACTTTGACCACGTAGGCCTGCACAGTAACAGCGCCATTTATTTAGCACAAAACCGCGCCGCCGCTGCCGTGGGCAAAACTATTGCGCTGCGCATTCAGGTCACCAGCCTGGACGCCGTATGCCGCATGATTGACAACGGCCTAGGTATTGGCGTGTTGCCCGACATTGCCTTCTCGCTGATGCGGGGCGTGGGCGACCTGGTGGCGGTGCCACTCACCGACCCCTGGGCGCTGCGCGATATTGTGTTGGTAGCGCGAGATTTTGCCGCACTACCAGTGCCTGCGCGGCTACTGGTGGCGCATTTGTGTAAGGACGCTGGGGCAGCATGATTACTATTAATTTAATAGCTACTTGTGTAGCATTTCCTTGGGCGGTAGGGTTATTTTGTTATGAAAATAGGTCTTTGGGGGATCCTTTGGTATTTAGCAGGATGCTTGGCTTTAAAGAAGCTAGGTTGCGCTGTTTCAGGCGAGAGGGCGTATGAAAATCGCCCTCTCGCCTTTACAAAACATAGCGCACTACCGGTAATGAAATCGAAGACTCTACGAAGACTACCAATAGCGCGCAAAGATGGTCGCATCACAGTGGGGTGTTTGTCAGCCGACCGATTTCTGGTACTCCAGTATGAGGGCGGATGATAAACACCCCACTGTGGATTAGAGCCAACGCCAGAAAATCAACGCTTGATAACCAACAACTGCGCAAATTAAATTTACCTCGAAGCCTTAAAATCATCCTCTGAACCGAAAGTAACTATGCCACGCACGCTCTACGACAAAATTTGGGACGAACACGTCGTCCACACCGAAGAAGACGGCACCTCGGTGCTGTACATTGACCGCCACTTGGTACATGAAGTCACCAGCCCGCAGGCCTTTGAAGGCCTGCGCCAAGCCGGCCGAAAAGTGTGGCGCACCAGCTCTATCGTGGCCACAGCCGACCACAATACGCCCACCACCGGCTGGGAGCTGGGCTACGACGGCATTACCGACCCCGTGAGCAAAGAGCAAATCGTCACGCTGGACAAAAATATCGCTGAGTTTGGCGCAGCCGCCTTCTTCCCGTTCATGTCCAAACGCCAAGGCATAGTGCACGTCATTGGCCCTGAAAACGGCGCTACCCTGCCGGGTATGACCGTGGTGTGCGGCGACTCGCATACCTCTACCCACGGCGCATTCGGCGCGCTGGCGCACGGCATTGGCACCAGCGAGGTAGAGCATGTGATGGCTACCCAAACGCTGCTAGCCAAAAAAGCAAAAAACCTGCTGATCCAAGTAGACGGGCTGCTTTCCAAAGGCGTCACCGCCAAAGACGTGGTGCTGGCCATCATTGGCAAAATTGGCACCGCCGGCGGCAATGGCACCACCATCGAATTTGCTGGCTCTACCATCCGCAGCTTAAGCATGGAGGGCCGCATGACAGTGTGCAACATGGCGATTGAAGCAGGCGCACGCGCTGGCCTGATCGCTGTGGACGACAAAACGCTAGAGTACGTTAAAGGCCGCCCCATGTCCCCCACCGGCGTGGCGCTGCAGCAAGCCATCACCTACTGGCGCACGCTGCAAAGCGATGAAGGCGCGGTGTTTGACGCTACGGTCAGCCTGGACGGTACGCAAATCACTCCGCAAGTCACTTGGGGCACATCGCCCGAGATGGTGCTGTCTATCGACGACCGCGTGCCTGATCCCGAAAAAGAGAAAGACCCCAATAAACGCCTCGCCATCGAACGCGCCCTGGTCTACATGGGCCTGGAGCCCAACAAAGCCCTGAACGATTTGTTCGTCGACAAAGTGTTTATCGGTAGCTGCACCAACAGCCGCATCGAAGACATGCGCGAGGCGGCAGCTATTGTGAAAAAGATGGGCCTACAAGTAGCCAAAAATATCAAAATCGCCATGGTCGTTCCCGGCTCTGGTTTGGTCAAAGCCCAAGCCGAAGCCGAAGGTTTGCACGAAATTTTCAAAGCCGCAGGCTTTGAATGGCGCGAACCTGGCTGCTCCATGTGCCTGGCCATGAACGCCGACCGCTTAGAGCCGGGTGAACGCTGCGCCTCTACATCGAATCGCAACTTCGAAGGCAGGCAAGGCGCTGGTGGCCGCACGCACCTGGTGTCGCCAGCCATGGCTGCTGCCGCGGCAGTGCATGGGCATTTTGTCGATGTTCGACGGTTTGTTTAAATTTAACGCCTTGAAGAATTAATACCGGACGCGAAGGGCGCTATGGTTTCGCGAAGGACGCGAAAGAAGACAAAAATGAATACCAAGGTGGATTTGTAATGTTTTCGACGGTTTCTTAATAATTTCTATATTTTATTTTTTTGTATTTTTTTAGCGTTCTTCGCGAAACCTTCGCGTCCTTTGCGGCCAAAAATTCCCCTTTTTAAACCCCAGACACCATGCAAAAATTCACCCTACACCAAGGCCTAGTAGCTCCCATGGACCGCGAGAATGTCGACACCGACGCGATCATTCCCAAACAGTTTTTGAAATCCATCCACAAGACTGGTTTCGGTATTAACCTGTTTGACGAATGGCGCTACCTGGACGCTGGCTTTCCTGGCCAAGACCCGACCCGCCGCAAGCCCAACCCGGACTTTGTGCTCAACCAGCCGCGCTACGCGAATGCATCAATTTTGATTGCTCGTAAAAACTTTGGCTGCGGCTCCAGCCGCGAACACGCGCCGTGGGCGCTGGACCAGTACGGCTTTAGGTGCGTGATCGCCCCCAATTTTGCCGACATTTTCTTTAACAACTGCTTTAAAAACGGCCTACTGCCCATCGTGCTGCCCGAGGTGCAAGTTGCCAAGCTGTTCGACGAAGTGGCAGCCTTTCCCGGCTACCAGCTCAGTATTGACCTGGACAAACAGCTTGTGGTCAAAGGCCAAGGCGAGTCCATCCCGTTTGAAGTGCAAGCCTTCCGCAAATATTGTTTGCTCAATGGCCTGGACGATATTGGGCTGACCCTGCGCCATGCAGACAAAATCAAAGCTTTTGAAGCCGAACGCTTGGCCACCAAACCGTGGTTGGCTGGCAGTATGGTGTAAAAAAGGCTTAGAGTTAGGGTTTCGGCCTTTCCCAGTAGACTTTTTTGTATTAAATAGCCCTATCGCCCAAGGAAATGCTAAATAAGCAGCTATTAAATTTATAGTATATAGAAAAACCAATGATGATGAAAATTGCAATCCTCCCCGGCGACGGCATCGGCACTGAAATCGTCGCAGAAGCCGTTAAGGTTTTGAACGTGCTTGACCTGAAGTTTGAAACCGAAACCGCCCTGGTAGGCGGTGCTGCGTATGAGGCGCACGGCCACCCGCTGCCCGAGGCTACGCTCAAGCTGGCCATGCAGGCCGACGCGGTACTGTTTGGCGCGGTGGGCGACTGGAAGTACGACACGCTAGACCGGCCTCTGCGCCCTGAGCAAGCCATTTTGGGTTTGCGCAAAAACATGGGTCTGTTTGCCAACTTTCGCCCTGCGATTTGCTACGAACAGCTAGTCGATGCGTCAAGCCTAAAACCCGAGCTGATTGCCGGCCTGGACATTCTCATCATCCGCGAGCTAA
The DNA here is from genome assembly GCA_043721235.1 of Polaromonas sp. Taxonomy (GTDB): domain Bacteria; phylum Pseudomonadota; class Gammaproteobacteria; order Burkholderiales; family Burkholderiaceae_C; genus JAAFIP01. The sequence continues at coordinate 12,310 of JAYSRE010000125.1, forward strand.
CCGGCGACATCTACTTCGGCCAACCGCGCGGCCGCCGCGTAGCCACCGACGGCCACTTCCCTGGCAGTGAAGAAGCCTTTGACACCATGCGTTACAGCCGCCCTGAGATCGAACGCATCGCCCATGTGGCCTTCCAAGCGGCACGCAAGCGCGACAAGCGCGTCACCAGCGTCGACAAAGCCAATGTGCTGGAAACTTTTCAGCTGTGGAAAGATGTAGTCACCGAGGTAGGCAAGCAATACCCCGACATAGCGCTAGACCACATGTACGTAGACAACGCTGCAATGCAACTGGTAAAAGAGCCCAAGAAGTTTGACGTTATGGTGACCGGCAATATGTTTGGCGATATTTTGAGCGACGCAGCAGCGATGTTGACTGGGTCGATTGGCATGCTGCCTTCTGCCTCACTGAACGCAAAAAACCAAGGCCTGTACGAACCCAGCCACGGCAGCGCGCCCGATATCGCAGGCAAAGGCATTGCCAACCCGCTGGCCACCATTTTGAGCGCCGCAATGATGCTGCGCTTCTCGCTAGGCCAACCCGAAGCGGCTGATCGTATTGAAGCAGCGGTAAAAAAAGTGCTGTCGCTTGGGCTGCGCACTGCCGACATTTACTCTGCTGGAACGACCAAGGTTTCGACAGTGCAAATGGGTGAGGCGGTGGTTGAAGCGCTGCGTTCAAAATGAGTATTCCAGTTATTTGGGCTGCAGCAGTTGAGGCAGTTAGCCAATGCTGTTAGCATGAGCAAATTCCGTTGGCTTTTAATCTTCTTGTGGACTTGTGTACGCCCTGGTGCTTGGGGTGTACGGCTACGCGGCTGTCCCCCGCCCTGCGGGCTCCTCCTTGATGCCGCTACGCCGTACATCCCAAGCACCAAGGCAGCAGATAAGGTGGATGTGCGACATGGATCGCCACCACGTCACTAGGATCAGGTTGGCGGTGCTACTTCAGCGTAGCGGCATCAAGGGGGAGTCGTTGGCCCTGGGCCAACACGGAGGACAGCCGCGAAGCTGAAGTAGCACCGCCAACCTGGTCCCGTACAAGACAAAAAAAACAGACCGAGCTCAGGACATAAGGCGAGACAAGTGCCAGTCAAACCCACCCATCGGATCAGATATAATTTAAATTCGATGAACGACATTATGTCCACCACCCAAACCATGCCAGCCGCCTGCGCGCTAGGCGTGTGTGCGTTCATTGCTTCCACTAAAACGACAACCATTAAAGGCTAATCCAGCCCGGTTCGTCACGCCCCTTACCCCGGAGCCAGACGAGCCGGGGGATTAGTCAAACTTGATTAATTTTGTAAAGGCGTAAAAATGAAAATTGGTAACTTGGTCGGCCTGGTTGGCTGGCGCGGTATGGTCGGTTCGGTGCTGATTGACCGCATGGTCGCTGAGGGCGATTTTGGCTTGATCGAGCCGGTGTTCTTTTCTACGTCTAACGCAGGCGGCAAAGCCCCTGCGCAGGCCAAAAACGAGACGGCCCTCAAAGACGCTTTCGATATCGCAGCTTTAAAAAAATGCGACATCATCATCACCGCCCAAGGCGGCGATTACACCAGCGATGTGGTCCCCAAGCTGCGCGCTGCAGGCTGGACGGGTCACTGGATTGACGCAGCATCAACTTTGCGCATGAACAATGACGCGGTGATCATTTTGGACCCGGTGAATATGCCGGTGATTAAAAACGCGCTGGTGAATTTGCGCGGTGGGGGCGGCAACTGGATTGGCGGCAACTGCACCGTCAGCTGCATGCTGATGGGCGTGGGCGCGCTGTACAAAGCCGGGTTGGTGGAGTGGATGAGCACCATGACCTACCAGGCCGCCTCAGGCGGCGGTGCGCAGCACATGCGCGAGCTGCTCACGCAGTATGGCTCGCTCCATGCCGAGGTAAAAAGCCTGTTAGACAACCCAAAATCGGCCATTTTAGAAATTGACCGCTTAGTGACGGCCAAACAACGCGCTTTGAGCGGTGACGAAGTGGCCAATTTTGGCGTACCCTTGGGCGGCAGCATCATTCCGTGGATCGACAAAGACTTAGGTTTAGACAAGCAGCCGTACTCAGACGGCTGGGGCGTAAGCAAAGAAGAGTGGAAGGGCGGCGCCGAAACCAACAAGATTTTGGGCCAAGGCGCAGGCTTTGGCACCGCATCTACCCCTGTTGATGGCTTTTGCATCCGCGTAGGCGCGATGCGCTGCCACAGCCAAGCGCTAACCTTTAAGCTGAAAAAAGACCTGCCTTTGGCTGACATTGAAGCCATGATTGCAGCCGACAACGCGTGGGCCAAAGTGGTACCCAACACCAAAGAAGCTACTTTGAAGCAGCTCACACCGGTCGCTGTGACGGGCACGATGGACATTCCTGTAGGCCGTATCCGCAAAATGGCCATGGGGCCGCAGTATGTAGGCGCATTCACCATTGGCGACCAACTGCTGTGGGGCGCTGCCGAGCCACTGCGCCGTATGTTGCGCATTTTGCTGACCTAAAGCGGTGGTATGCTAGGTTTGGAGTAACTCTTTAGTATCTCCAAATTTAAAAGTTAGTACTTATAAACTGAGTGTTACATTACCATCAAGCAAGGAAAGTACGCGCTACCAATCGTTGTCGTTAGGCAACAAACTCTAAACGTAACATAGGCAAACCCGTGCTATCCAAACTTAAACGCTTATCTAGCTTGTCAAGCTAACGTGTTGATGTTAACGTCATTTTTCGCAAATTCATGTTAAGGCTTTTGTGCGGAACACACTAAAAAATCCCATCCCCAAGCCCGCGCTTGGAACACTTTCGCAGGCTGCATCCCATGTCAGCCGCATTTCTATTTGGCGTACGCCAGTAGCAGCTGCCGCTTTGGCTTTATCACTAGGCTTGTCCGCGCTGGACGCGCAGGCACTGGCGCTAGGCAAAGTCAATGTGCTGTCTGCGCTGGGTGAACCCTTGCGCGCTGAAATCGAAGTGCCCGACATTAATGTAGAGGAAGCAGCCAGCCTGAAGGCCTCTATTGCTGGCGGAGACGCTTTTCGTGCCGCAGGGCTAGAGTACAACTCTGCCCTTAACGGCGCGCAAATCACCCTGCAGCGCCGTCCTAACGGCAGCAGCTACCTCAAGCTCACCAGCGACAGGCCTGTTAATGAGCCTTTTGTTGACCTGATTTTAGAAACCACATGGGCTACAGGCCGTGTGGTGCGTGACTACACGATGCTGTTTGACCCGTCTAATGCGCGCGTCCAAGCAGCGCCTAGCAGCAACACAGCTGCAGGCGTAGCGCCAAGTGCTGCTGCTGGCACCAGCGCGATGACCAACCCGGTTGTGCGTTCCAGTGCAAGCCCAGCTACGTCTGCCGCGCCTGCGGGCCGCACGCCTGCAGCGCCCCGCCCTGCGGCAGTGCGCCCCGCGCCTGCACCTGCAGCGGCCCCGGTAAGCCCGTCGGCCAAGCCTGGCAGCATCACGGTCAAAGCAGGCAATACCGCGACGCAAATCGCTGTTCGCTACAAGCCGTCCGGTGTCTCGCTAGACCAAATGCTGGTGTCCATGCTAAGCGCCAACCCAGATGCCTTCGTGGATGGCAACATCAACCGCCTGAAAAAAGGCGCTGTGCTAGACCTGCCCACAGCCGAAACAGCCAGTGCCACATCTGAAGACCAGGCACGCCAAACTATCACAGCGCAAAGCAAAGATTTCAACGAATTTCGCCGCCGCTTAGCCCAGGGCGCACCCACCGCCACAGCGCCCAGTGCCAGCCGCAAAGCTGCAGGCATAGTGCAAGCCGAAGTGCAAGACCGCAAAGCTACCGCAGTTACCCCAGACAAATTAACTTTGTCCAAGGGCGCTGTAGGCGCAGCAGGTGTTGCCTCAAGCGCCAAAGCCGCCAAAGACAGTGGCAAAGAAGACGCGATTGCCAAAGAAAAAGCCGCCAAAGATGCTGCAGCGCGCACAGCCGAGCTGTCTAAAAATATCCAGGAACTCAATAAGCTAAATGCCCCCACGCCTACAGTTGCGATTGCCAAGCCTTCAGCGCCTGTTACACCAGCGCCTGCTGCTACCGCCAGCGCAGTCGCAGGTCCTGCTATCACCGTACCAGCGGCCGTAGCGCCGGTAACTGTAGCGGCCACGCCCACAGCAGCCGCTATGGCTACGCCCACTACTGTGGTTACCCCGACCGCAACAGTGGCCAGCGTAACGCCACCAGTGACCGACACGGTAGCGGCTGCCCCTGTAGTTGACACCCCGAAACCTAAACCTGTAGTTGTAGCGCCGCCTCCCCCACCTGAGCCTAGCTTGGTTGACAGTGTATTGGGCAGCCCCTACACGCCGCTGGCAGCTGGCGGTTTAGCTGCTGTGTTGATTGGCTTTGGCGCCTACCGCTTCCGTCAACGCAAAAAAGGCGCGCAGGTAGACAGCTCGTTCTTAGAAAGCCGCTTGCAGCCTGACTCGTTCTTTGGTGCCTCTGGTGGCCAGCGCGTTGACACCAACGATGCGCCCAACTCTGCCACTGGCTCGTCAATGGTTTATTCACCCAGCCAGCTTGATGCTGCGGGCGATGTAGACCCGGTAGCCGAAGCAGACGTGTACTTGGCCTATGGCCGCGATCTGCAAGCCGAAGAAATTCTGAAAGAAGCCATGCGCACCAACCCAGCGCGGGTGGCTATTCACGTCAAATTGATGGAGATTTACGCCAAACGCCGCGATACAAAAGCATTTGAAAGCGTAGCCAACGAAGCTTTTGCGGTAACCAAAGGCCACGGAGCCGAATGGGAAACTGTCAGCGCTTTAGGCCGGGAAATAGACCCTGCCAACCCTTTGTACCAGCACGGCGGCGGCGCGAACGGCGCAGTCAGTGGCTTAGGTGCGCTGGGTGCTATGGGCGCTGTAGCTGCTGCGGGTATGAGTGCAGCGGGCATGAGCGCAGCGGGCATGAGCACATCAGCCTTTGCAGGCAACACCACGCCACAAGCAGTGCATGCACAAAACGCAGCCGACCCCGATGTAGATTTTGACCTCGACCTGGATTTCTCCAGCGGTGACGACCTGATGGACGCACCCCAGTTTGCCGACCCAAGCCATGTCACCACCTCGCCTATCCATGTGCAGCAAACCTCCGGCATAGCACGCCAACCATCAGTAGACCCCGGTGTCGATTTAAGTTTTGATGCGCCCATGGCGATGTCTGCGCCTGACATGGACTCTTTTGCCAATGGCCTGAACTTTGACCCTGCACCGCCTTCTGCCTCCGCTGCCATACCTACCGCGCCGATGGCGATAGCCGCTGGCGCAGCAGAGCCAGCCTTCGAAGCTCTGGAGTTTGACTTGGGTGACTTGTCGCTGGACTTGCCTGGCGCTGCAACGCCTGCGATGGCTAATTTTGCTTCGGATGAAGGCCTAAGCGGCGATCCTTTAGAAACCAAGCTGGCTTTGGCACTAGAGTTCCGCGAAATTGGCGATAACGATGGCGCACGCTCGCTGGCACAAGAAGTAGCCCAGGAAGCATCTGGCGCACTGAAAGCACGTGCACAGCGTATGGTGGCGGACTTGAGCTAGTGCCCCGTATTGCGCTGGGCATTAGCTATGCGGGCCAAGGCTACTTTGGCTGGCAAAGCCAAACCGGCGGCAACACCATCCAAGACAAACTTGAAGCGGCAATAGCTGCTTTTTGTGGTTTACAAAAAGGTAGCCGCGTAGTGACACTGTGCGCCGGCCGAACCGACGCTGGCGTGCATGGCTTGGCCCAAGTGGTGCACTTTGACACGCTGCTAGAGCGTGAACCGTCCTCTTGGGTGCGCGGTACCAACAGCTATTTACCCAGCGACATTGCCGTGCAATGGGCCTGCGCTGTACCAGAAAGCTTTCATTGCCGTGCCAGCGCTATTGCACGGCGCTATGCCTATGTAGTGCTCGACTCCGCTGTGCGGCCCAGCCTAGAGGCTGGCAGAGTCGGCTGGGTGCACCGGCCTTTGAAGTTCGATGCCATGGAGCGGGCCGCCCAGTGCCTGCTGGGCGAGCATGATTTTTCATCTTTTAGGGCGGCCCAGTGCCAAGCACTTAGCCCGGTTAAAACCCTGCGCCGCCTGGCGATTGGCCGGCGCGGGGCGTATTGGCGTTTTGAGTTTGAGGCCAGCGCCTTTTTGCACCACATGATCCGCAACATCATGGGCTGCCTCGTCACCATTGGCCAAGGCAACCAAAGCCCAGAGTGGATGGCCCAAGTGCTGGCAGCTCGCAGCCGCGCTGCAGCAGCCCCTACGTTTCCCCCCGACGGTTTGTACTTTTTGGGCCCTGTGTATGAACCAACGTGGGGCCTTCCCGCAACCACTGCAGCGTATGATTGGCTGCCATGACACCTCACCGAACCCGAATTAAAGTTTGCGGCCTAACCCGCGAACAAGACGTAGACGCTGCCGTGCATGCAGGCGCAGATGCCATCGGTTTTGTGCTGTACCCGCCCAGCCCACGCTACGTGTCGCCTGAACGCGCTGCGCAGCTGTCGCGCCGATTGCCAGCTTTTGTTACACCTGTGCTGCTTTTTGTCAACGAAATTACTACTAATATCATAGCTGTTCATTCAGCAATTCCTTGGGCCATATGCCAATTTCATGGTGATGAAACAGCCCAAGACTGCCAACAGCTAAATTTACCCTACATACGGGCGGCGCGCATCCCTTTGTCTGGCGCAGACCACTTCGACTTGGTAGAATTCAGCCAAAGCTACCCCGACGCACAGGCTATTTTGGTAGATGCCCACGTAGACGGCTACGGTGGGGGCGGCAAAACATTCAACTGGAACGCAATCAATTGGTCACATCCGCTACTAAACGTACGCTCTCGCCTCGTTTTGTCTGGTGGATTGACGCGTGCAAACGTGACCGATGGTATTTTGCAAGTACGGCCTTGGGCCGTTGACGTGAGCTCGGGGGTGGAAACCGATGCACCAGGATTGAGCGGTCAAACACTCAAGGGCATCAAAGACCCCGAAAAAATCATCCAGTTTGTCGCCGCAGTGCGCCGCGCAGACGAACACATTGCAAAGAATCTTTCATGAACTACGCACAACCCGATGCCAGCGGACATTTTGGCAAATACGGCGGCAGTTTTGTCTCTGAAACCCTGACCCACGCGATCAATGAGCTTAAAGACGCTTACGCGCACTACCAAAACGATCCCGAATTCATCCGTGAATTCAAATACGAACTGGCCCACTTTGTAGGCCGCCCATCACCCATTTACCATGCGGCCCGTATGAGCCGTGAAATGGGGGGCGCGCAAATTTATTTGAAACGCGAAGACCTCAACCACACTGGGGCCCACAAAATCAACAACACCATTGGCCAGGCCCTGCTGGCCAAGCGCATGGGCAAGCCCCGCGTGATTGCCGAAACCGGCGCAGGCCAGCACGGCGTAGCCACTGCCACCATTTGCGCCCGTTATGGGCTGGAATGTGTGGTGTACATGGGCAGTGTAGACGTAGCACGCCAAAGCCCCAATGTGTACCGTATGAAGTTGTTGGGCGCGACTGTCGTACCGGTAGACTCCGGCAGCAAAACCCTCAAAGACGCGCTCAATGAAGCCATGCGCGACTGGGTGGCCCATGTGGACAACACCTTCTACATCATTGGCACCGTAGCAGGCCCGCACCCCTACCCGATGATGGTGCGTGACTTTCAAAGTGTGATTGGCGAAGAATGCCTGACCCAAATGCCGTTCTATTTGGGCAGCGATAAGCAGCCAGATGCGGTGGTGGCCTGTGTGGGCGGTGGTAGCAACGCGATGGGTATTTTTTACCCCTACATTGGGCACCCCAATACCCGCTTAATCGGCGTGGAAGCCGCCGGTGAAGGCTTGGAGACAGGCAAACACAGCGCCTCTATCCAAAAAGGCAGCCCAGGTGTGTTGCATGGCAACCGCACCTACCTGCTGCAAGACGATAACGGGCAAATTACCGAGACGCATTCCATCAGCGCGGGCCTCGACTACCCTGGCGTTGGCCCCGAGCATGCATGGCTAAACGACATTGGCCGGGCTGAGTATGTGGGCATCACTGACAGCGAGGCGCTCGATGCTTTTCACTACCTGTGCCGCACCGAAGGCATTATCCCCGCCCTGGAGTCAAGCCATGCGGTGGCCTACGCCATGAAAATGGCCAAAACTATGCGCAACGATCAAAGCATTTTGATTAATATGTCGGGGCGTGGTGACAAAGACATTGGCACGGTGGCCGACCTAAGCAGCGCCGACTTCTTTTGCAGGCCATCCTGCAAAGGCCAATCGGTCAAAGGCGGCAATGAGCATGTCATCAAGGTGATGAAATGAGCCGCATTCAACCCACTTTAGAGGCATTGAAAGCCCAAGGCCGCAAGGCCTTGATTCCCTATGTGACAGCAGGATTTCCTTACGCCAACATCACGCCCGATTTGATGCACGCCATGGTTAATGCAGGTGCTGATATTATTGAACTGGGCGTGCCGTTTAGCGACCCCATGGCCGATGGCCCCGTCATTCAAAAAGCTGGCGAAAAAGCGCTGGGATTGGGCATTGGCACGGTGCAGGTGCTGGAAATGGTCAAAGCTTTTCGCAGCAAAGACAACACCACCCCAGTAGTACTCATGGGCTATGCCAACCCGGTAGAGCGCTACGACAGCAAACGCGGCACCAATGCCTTTGTGCGCGATGCCGCCCAAGCCGGGGTGGACGGTGTGCTGGTGGTGGACTACCCACCCGAGGAGTGCGCAGAATTTGCCGCTACCTTGCGGGCCCACAAGATGGACTTGATATTTTTACTGGCCCCCACATCTACCCAAGAGCGCATGGCGCTGGTAGGCAAGCTGGCCAGCGGCTACGTGTACTATGTGTCGCTCAAAGGCGTAACGGGCTCGGGCGCGCTAGACACCCAAGCCGTCGCGCTGGCCATACCGCGTATCAAACAGCATGTCAAAATCCCTGTAGGGGTGGGCTTTGGTATCCGTGATGCCGCTACCGCCAAGGCTGTAGGCGCTGTGAGCGATGCGGTAGTGATTGGCAGCAAAATTATCCAGCTGATTGAAGACCAGCCCCATGAAAGAGTGTGCGCTGTGGCGGCAGACTTTTTGCGCGGCATTCGCGCGGCGCTAGATGCCTGAACCCCTTCACAAGGAATTTGCTATGTCTTGGCTAGAAAAACTCTTACCCTCCAAAATGGAGGCCAGCAACCACACCGAGCGCCACCAAGTGCCGGAGGGCTTATGGATCAAATGCCCTAGCTGCGACAGTGTGCTCTACAAAACTGACCTAGAGCACAACCATAACGTATGCCCCAAGTGCAGCCACCACCACCGCATAGGCGCGCGCGCGCGCTTAAATGTGCTGCTGGATGCCGAAGGCCGCTATGAAATTGGCCAAGAAGTAATTCCCGTAGACGCGCTTAAGTTCAAAGACAGCCGCAAATACCCTGAACGGCTGAAAGAGGCGCTAGAAAACACCGGCGAAACCGACGCACTGATTGTGATGGGCGGCGCTATTCAAAGCATCGAAGTGGTGGTGGCCTGTTTTGAATTCGACTTTATGGGCGGCTCCATGGGCTCGGTGGTGGGTGAGCGTTTTGTACGCGGTGTAGAAACCGCTATTGCGCAAAAAGTCCCCTTCATTTGCTTTACCGCTACAGGGGGAGCGCGCATGCAAGAGGGCCTGCTGTCTTTGATGCAAATGGCCAAAACCAATGCCTCGTTGACGCGCTTGGCCAAAAAAGGCCTGCCTTACATCAGTGTGCTCACCGACCCCACCATGGGCGGTGTAAGCGCAGGATTTGCCTTCGTGGGCGACCTGGTAATTGCAGAACCCAAAGCGCTGATTGGATTTGCTGGCCCCCGTGTGATTGAAAACACCGTGCGTGAAAAACTGCCCGAAGGGTTTCAAAGGGCTGAGTTTTTGCTACAAAAAGGCGCGGTCGATTTTATTTGCGACCGCCGGGAGCTACGCCAAAAACTCTCTGGCAGTTTGGCCATGCTGCAGCGCCAGCCTGCCGACGCGGTGGCCTAAAGAGTTCTGCGCAGCCCGCCATGCAACTCACCTCACTACCGCTGTTCCCGCTAGGGAGCGTGCTTTTCCCCCAAGGCGTACTGCCGCTGCGCATTTTTGAAGTGCGCTACCTGGACATGGTGAACAAATGCATCAAAACCGGTGCGCCGTTTGGCGTAGTGGGTTTGACCGAAGGTATTGAAGTGCAAGTACCGCAAGGCCTAGAAGCTTTTGCCAACGTAGGCACTTTGGCTACCATCACACACCATGAATCGCCCCAACCCGGCCTCAAAGTAGTGCGCTGCGTAGGCACACAGCGCTTTCGCATACTGCGCCGAGAACGCCTTAAACACGGCCTGTGGACAGCCGATGTAGAGCATCTAGACGCAGACATGCCAGTGACTGTGCCAGACGAACTGCAAAGCTGCGCCGCCACCCTGCGCAATGTAATGGCGGCCTTGCCAGCACAGCCCTTGGGCCCTGAACCTTCGGTCAGTAACTGCGAGTGGACTGATTGCAGCTGGGTTTCTAACCGTTGGTGCGAGCTGCTGCCCATCCCTTTGGCACTCAAACAAAGAATGTTAGAACTAGACAATCCAGTTATCAGACTAGAGTTGGTAAGTGATATTTTAGAAAAATTTGAGTTGCTATGACACCAGCTTTCAATTTTTTTTCATGCTCTAATTGCTATATATTAAATAGCTATTTATTCAGTATTTCCTTGGGCGATAGCCCTATTTAATGTGAAAAAACTGTTTGATATTTGCTTGGCCTTGGTACTGCTTACAGTTTTAGCGTTACCACTTTGCCTACTGGCCATTGCAGTCAAACTCAGCTCGCCAGGCCCGGCGCTGTACTGGTCAGACCGTGTCGGCAAAAACAACCGCATTTTTAAAATGCCCAAATTCCGCAGCATGCGCAGCGGCACCCCCGCAGTAGCCACCCACTTGCTCGCCAACCCTGCCCAGTACCTCACACCTATCGGCTCCTTCCTGCGCAAAACCAGCCTAGATGAACTCCCCCAGCTTTGGAGCATCTTGACCGGCGATATGAGCTTTGTAGGCCCCAGACCTGCACTGTTCAATCAAAACGATTTAATCGCACTGCGCACGGAGCATGGCGTGCATACGCTAACGCCTGGACTGACCGGTTGGGCACAGGTCAACGGACGCGACGAATTGTCTATAGTGGACAAAGTCAATTTTGATGCGCAATACTTATCACAGCATTCACTTGCTATGGACATGGCGATTTTGTGGAAAACTGCAGTGCGTGTGTCTCAAAGTGATGGTGTTTCGCACTGATATGCGCATTTCAGCCGCTATCATCAGTCCATCTTCACGAAGCATTTCTAGTCTCCACACAATGGCCACCCAAAAACTCGCACACACCATGCTAGAGCTCCCCCGCTCGGCCAAACGCCTGCTAGCGTTGTGCGTAGATATTTGCCTGTGCATACTGACCGTATGGCTTGCCATCTGCTTTCGCTACGAGGCATGGGTCACCATACAAGGCAACCAGTGGCTTGCAGTTGCTGCAGCGCCCGTAATTGCAATACCCCTGTTTGTCATATTTGGGCTGTACCGCGCAATTTTTAGATTCGCAGGTCGCGAAGCCCTGGTCGCAGTCGCCCGTGCTGTCGGCATATACGCGCTTTTGTACAGCGTAATTTTTACGGCTATTGGTTTTGTGGATGTGCCGCGAACCATTGGTTTGCTACAGCCGGTTCTTTTGCTACTCAGCGTAGGTGCCGTTCGCCTTGTTGCTCGCCAACTGTTAGGAGAGCCTTATGAAGCCAAAATACGCTCAGGCGATACCGTCAATGTGCTGATCTATGGTGCAGGAGACTCAGGGGTGGCGCTGGCAGCTTCATTGGCTAAAAATAAAGAAATGCATGTCGCCGGCTTTCTGGATGACAACCCCAGCCTGCACCGCGGTTTGCGCATGGGTATTGATGTGTTCAGTCCCAAAGACTTGGTTGCTACTGTCGAGCGACTTAAGGTACGTGACGTTTTACTCGCCATGCCATCTATTTCGCGCACGCGACGCACAGAAATCTTAAGAGCTCTGAGCACTGCCAAAGTCGCCGTACGCACTCTGCCCACACTGTCAGATCTAGCTGTGGGTCGTGTACAGACCAACGATCTTAGAGAGCTCGATATTGAAGATTTATTGGGCCGTGATGCGGTAGCGCCCGATGCGGAGCTTCTTGCAAAAAATGTTCTAGGTAAAATAGTGCTGGTGACCGGTGCGGGTGGCTCTATTGGAAGTGAGCTGTGCAGGCAACTATTGCGCATCGGCCCAGCAACCTTGGTAATGCTGGAGTTGAGTGAATTCGCGCTTTACACCATTCATGAAGAGCTGTTAGCCTTAAATAAATCTATAAGTAGTTCTGACATTCAAATTATCCCTATCTTGGCCTCAGTACAAGACAAATTGCGGCTAGAGCAAATTGTTAAGCAATTCAAGCCCCACACCATTTACCATACTGCAGCGTATAAACACGTGCCGCTCATAGAGGACAACCCTGTTGTGGGTATACATAACAACGTCTTTGGCACTTTGAATCTAGCCCAGGTAGCCATTGCTTGTGGTGTCAGTGACATGGTACTGATAAGCACAGACAAGGCGGTGCGTCCCACCAATATCATGGGCGCCACCAAACGGATTGCCGAGCTCGTGGTGCAGGCTCTCGCGCACGAGGCGTGTAAGTCAGGTCGATCTATTCGTTTAAGCATCGTTAGGTTCGGTAACGTGCTGGGCTCCTCTGGCTCTGTGGTGCCGAAATTCAAGCAGCAAATTCGTGATGGTGGGCCCATTACGCTTACGCATGCGGAAATTACACGTTACTTTATGACCATTGCGGAGGCTGCACAACTCGTTATTCAAGCTGGCGCACTAGCAAGGCCAGTCGCACAAGATGCAGAGATATTTTTGCTTGACATGGGCGAACCAGTCAAGATATATGACCTTGCCAAAATGATGGTTGAATTATCAGGGCTGACACTGAAAAGTGCAGACTTACCGCATGGAGATATAGCCATAACCACAACAGGTCTGCGCCCGGGCGAAAAACTGTACGAAGAGCTACTGATTGACCATGATGCGCAACCTACCCAGCATATCAAAATCATGCGAGCTGTAGAGGCTTTTATGCCTCTGAATGTACTCAACAAAAATCTGGACTATTTACGCACCTTATCTGCGTCCACAGGTAGACTCGCCCTCCAGCAGCGCATACAACAACTGGTACCAGAATACAAACCGGCAACTTTGAGCGCACTGAGTATGCCGTTGCTTGAAACATGAACAAGATATTGTCAACCCTCGATGAAGTGCGCATGGCTGTCATTGGCTTAGGCTATGTAGGACTGCCCTTGGCTGTTGAATTTGGTTGCATTTATTCTGTTGTGGGTTTCGATATTAACCACCAGCGTATATTAGCGCTGCAAGCAGGCCATGACACAACTTTAGAAACGGATAAGAATGAATTAGCAGCCGCTACAAAGCTGCGCTACACAAGCCAAACTAAAGATCTGAATGAATGCAATTGTTTTATAGTTACAGTGCCTACACCCATAGACGCTTATAAACGGCCAGACCTTACGCCGCTGATCAAAGCATCAGAAACGGTGGGCAAGGCACTGAAGGCGGGCGACATCGTCATTTACGAGTCTACAGTTTATCCAGGCTGCACAGAAGAGGACTGCGTGCCCATCTTAGAAAAATTCTCTGGCTTAACTTTTAATGTTGATTTTTTCTGCGGCTACAGCCCTGAGCGCATTAACCCCGGCGACAAAGAGCACCGCCTTACCAACATCAAAAAAGTTACATCGGGCTCTACGCCATACGCAGCAGATTTTGTGGATATTTTATATAGCAAAATCATCAGAGCCGGAACCCATAAAGCACCGAGCATAAAAGTAGCTGAGGCCGCCAAGGTGATTGAGAATACGCAGCGTGACCTCAACATCGCGCTCATCAACGAGCTGGCATTGATCTTTAATCGCATGGGCATTGACACTGAAGCCGTGCTGCAAGCTGCAGGCAGCAAATGGAATTTTTTACCTTTCAGACCAGGTCTGGTCGGCGGGCATTGCATCGGCGTAGACCCCTACTACTTGACGCATAAAGCCCAATCCATCGGCTATCACCCCGAAATCATTTTGGCGGGTCGTCGTTTAAACGACAAAATGGGCAGCTATGTGGTCAGTCAGCTAGTCAAAGCCATGGCGCAAAAATTCATACCCATCCATGGCGCACGCGTATTGGTCATGGGACTCACTTTCAAAGAAAACTGCCCCGACATTCGCAACACCCGCGTCGTAGATATTGTGTCGGAGCTCAAGGACTACGGTTGCCAAGTCGATGTCTACGATCCATGGGTTAATCCCGAAGAAGCGCAACATGAATACGATGTGCTTCCCGTCGAAAACGTGGCACCTTGCACTTACGACAGCATTGTTCTGGCCGTAGCCCACCAGCAATTCAAATCCATGGGCAGCCAAGTAATTCGGGCACTAGGTAAGCCAACGCATGTTTTGTACGATTTAAAATACCTGTTGAGCGCGGACGAATCTGACTTGCGTCTTTAGTTCAAACTTACCAATTTACTTCTAGCACAGATTCGCATGACGTCTTACGAAGCAGTCAAAACTCAACTGGAAGAAGCGCCATGCTCTTGGCTGATTACCGGTGTTGCAGGGTTTATTGGCAGTCATTTGCTAGAAGCATTGCTCACACTCAATCAATGTGTCACGGGCCTGGACAATTTCGCAACTGGGTTTCAAAAAAATTTAGACGATGTGCGCAGAAAGGTGTCGCCAGATCAATGGTCACGTTTTCGATTTGTAGAAGGTGACATCTGCTCCACGGAGGATTGCAGACGTGCTTTTAATGAAAACTCTGAACCAATAGACTATGTGCTGCATCAAGCAGCATTAGGTAGCATCCCACGCAGCCTGGCGGATCCACTTGCTACGCACGAAACCAACATCACTGGTTTCACAAAGATGTTGATCGCATCTCATGAACACCAAGCAAAGCAGTTTGTTTTCGCCTCCAGTAGTAGCGTCTACGGTGACAGTCCTGATCTACCAAAATCTGAGTCCGTGATAGGCCAACCCCTGTCACCCTACGCACTAACTAAATCAGTAAACGAGCAATATGCAGAAGTTTTTGCCAAGTGTTTTGACTTAGGCTATGTGGGACTGCGGTACTTTAACGTCTATGGTCCAAGGCAAAATCCAGCGGGAGCCTATGCAGCAGTCATTCCTAAATGGATAGAGTCCATGATTCGAAATGAAGCTGTACACGTCAACGGTGATGGCAGCACCAGTCGTGATTTTTGTTATGTGTCCAATGTTGTCCAAGCCAATATTCTTGCTGCAACCTGCACGGAGAAGACCGCTCGCAATCAGATTTATAACATTGCTTTAGGATACCGCACCAGCCTCAACGAACTACAGCAACTGATATACAACACCCTGCTGCAGGATTTGCCCGGCCTGAACAAATTGGCTCCCGTGTACCAAAATGAACGTCCAGGTGATGTGAAACATAGCTTGGCAAACATAGCCAAGGCCAAGAACCTCTTAGGCTACACACCCAGCGCATTCATCGCTTCCGGATTAAAAAATACTTGCCATTGGTTTATAGAAAGTAGCCAAACATGAAAGCGGTCATATTAGCCGGGGGACTTGGAACCAGAATTTCCGAGGAAACACATGTAAAGCCCAAGCCCATGATTGAAGTGGGCGGAAAGCCGATTCTTTGGCATATTTTGAAAATGTACTCTGCCCATGGCATCCATGATTTCATCATCTGCTGCGGCTACAAGGGTTATGTCATCAAAGAGTATTTTGCAAATTATTTCTTGCACATGTCTGATGTCACCTTTGATCTTTCAAAAAATGAGATGCAGGTGCATCAACACAAAGCGGAGCCATGGCGAGTTACTTTAGTGGATACAGGTGACGACTCTATGACCGGAGGTCGACTCAAGCGCGTAGAAAATTTTATCAAAGATGAGGAAGATTTTTGTTTTACCTATGGAGATGGTGTTAGTGATATCAATCTCACCGAACTGATTGCTTTTCATCGCGCAAACGGAAAATTGGCGACACTGACCGCAGCATATCCGCCTGGTAGATTTGGCGCTCTGGACATTGCCGCCAACAACACTGTTAGCTCGTTCAAAGAAAAGCCCAAGGGTGATGGCGGCATGATCAATGGAGGTTTCTTTGTTCTGTCCCCCAAGGTGATTAGCCTGATCGATGGCGATTCCACGATTTGGGAAAGAAAACCGCTTGAAAAGCTAGCCGAGCAAGGTCAGTTGACGGCTTACCAACACCATGGTTTTTGGCAGCCGATGGACACCCTCCGGGATAAAATTTATTTAGAAGAAGTTTGGCAAAAAGGAACTGCGCCTTGGAAAGTCTGGTCATGAGACCCATTGACGCCTCCTTTTGGCAAGGTAAGCGGGTATTTCTAACAGGCCATACGGGGTTCAAAGGGGGATGGTTGGCCTTGTGGTTGCAGCAATTGGGTGCGAAAGTCACGGGATACTCCCTGCCAGCCAACACCGCACCCAATTTTTTTACAACGTCGAAGGTCAACGAGGGCATGGAGTCTTTGACAGGGGACATCCGCGAACTCGATCAACTCACCGGTGCGTTGTGGGCATCTCAACCTGACATCGTTCTGCACCTTGCCGCACAAACATTAGTTCATTACGGCTACAACCACCCTGTGGAAACCTACGCCACGAATGTCATGGGAACGGTGCATTTACTGGAAGCAGTGCGCCAGACAAGCTCAGTGAAGGCCGTCGTTGTAGTGACCACCGATAAGTGCTACGAAAACCAAGAGTGGCACTGGGGCTACAGGGAAAACGAGCCAATGGGCGGCTACGACCCTTACAGTAGCAGCAAAGGGGCCGCCGAGCTGGCCACTGCCGCCTACCGTACTTCGTATTTCAATCCAAACGACTATGCCAAACACGGCGTGGCGATTGCCACAGCCAGAGCTGGCAATGTGATAGGCGGGGGTGACTGGGCGTTAGATCGATTGATTCCAGATATGGTCCGCGCCATCTCACAGAATCAACCCGTCTTGATTCGCCGACCACACGCCATTCGGCCTTGGCAGCATGTGTTAGAGCCTTTAGCGGGGTATCTGATTCTTGCGCAAGATCTGTACTCTAAAGGTTCGAGTGTTTCTGGCGCCTACAATTTTGGCCCACGAGACCAAGATGCCCGGCCTGTCCAATGGGTGGTCGCGCAAATCACTCAGTTTTGGGGGCCTGAGGCTACCTGGCAAGCTGACACAACCGATCATCCGCATGAAGCCAAGCACCTCAAACTCGATTGCAGTAAAGCCAAAGCGGTGCTTGACTGGGAGCCGCAGTGGGATTTAGCGCGTACCCTGAGTGAAGTCGTGGCCTGGCACAAAGCCCATATTGCGCAGGAAAATATGCGCCAGTTCAGTCTGATGCAAATCAGTCAATTTGCCAAGCCGGCAACGCCATGAAATTTGAACTACTCCCTTTGGCTGGCCTCGCCATCGCGCTCAGCACAGCACGCGTAGACCATCGCGGGGCGTTTATGCGCATGTTTTGCGCAAGCAGTCTGTCCCCCGTTCTTGGTCATCGGCAGATTGCACAAATTAATCATTCACACACGGCCGAAAGAGGGGCTATCCGCGGCTTGCATTTTCAAAAGTCACCTCACGCTGAAATGAAACTCATACGATGCGTGAAAGGTGCCGTCTATGACGTAGCGGTCGATATTCGGCCAGAATCCGCAACTTATTTGCGCTATTTCTCCATAGAGCTTAGGGAAAATGACGGAAAGTTGTTTGTAATCCCAGAAGGTTTTGCGCACGGCTTTCAAACCCTCAGCCGCGACACGGAATTGCTCTACTTACATACCCACCCCTACGAGCCTCAATCCGAAAGCGGTCTGCTATTTAATGATCCAGTATTAGCCATCTCGTGGCCATTGCCGGTAAGCGACATTTCTGAGCGGGATCGGCTGCATAGTCGCATAGTCGCTGCTTCCGATCTCAGTCAACCTAACATCGAAAACTAGCGTATCACCATGCTTTGCCGACACTGCAACACTCCACTTGCACACAAATTTCTGGATTTGGGATTTGCGCCACCATCCAATGCCTACCTGAGCGAGGAAGATCTCAACAAGCCCGAGCTTACATTCCCACTCAAACTGTATGTGTGCGACAACTGCTGGCTAGTACAAACACAAGATTTTGCCAATGCCGACGCGTTGTTTACCAAAGACTACGCCTACTTTTCCTCTACCAGCACCAGTTGGCTTGCGCATGCCAAACAGTATTGCGAATCCATCACTGTGCAACTAGGCCTGACAAGTCAAAGTCATGTAGTCGAATTAGCCTCTAACGACGGATATTTACTTAAGAATTTTGTGCAGACGGCAATACCATGTTTAGGTATTGAGCCTACCGCCAGTACGGCCACCGCCGCCAGAGAACTTGGGATACCCACCATAGAAGAATTTTTTGGAACCAGACTTGCCAAAACTCTCAAAAACCAAGGCAAAGAAGCAGATTTGATTTTGGGTAATAACGTCTATGCCCACGTACCAGACATCAATGACTTCACGCAAGGCATTCAAACTCTGCTGAAACCCGAAGGTGTAGTCACACTCGAGTTTCCTCATTTGTTAGAGTTAAT
>JAYSRE010000126.1:0-3739 GCA_043721235.1 Polaromonas sp.
AAAACAACGCGGCGCGGATTGCCATGTATATTTAGTACGCCTTTGTAGCGCATCATTCTGGTTCCATAAACCTGCACCATGGCACCGAGCAAATCCTCCAGCTTGACCATGTCTAGCGGGCGATCTTCAAGAAATACAAAAGATGTCACATCGTCGTCATGCTCGTGATCGACATCAGTCAAAAACTGCGGCTCAATATCCAGTATGGCGTTTAAATTGAAACCGCGAATGTCCATCAGATCGCGTACAGCAGCCACACCGTGGTGCGCCTCCTTGATAGTGGCACGTGGATTCATGCTTACAAGGCGTTGGCGCAGCGACTGAACAGCAGCGCTGTCTACCAAGTCAGTTTTGCTGATCAAAATACGGTCGGCAAACCCTACCTGTTCTTGCGCTTCATGGTGCTCATCAAGCTGCGCGGGTGCATGCACGGCATCGACCAAAGTGACGATAGCGTCCAGCATGTAGTGCTGTACGACTTGTTCGTCTACAAAAAAAGTTTGCGCTACTGGCGCTGGGTCGGCCAAGCCTGTGGTCTCTATCACGATGTGGTCAAACTTGAATTTTCCGCTTTGCTTCTTAGCTGCCAGTTCGCCCAATATGCGCACTAAATCACCGCGCACCGTGCAGCAAATACAGCCATTGTTCATTTCGATGATTTGCTCATCACTGTCTTGAATCAACAGTTCATTGTCGATACCCGCTTCGCCGAATTCGTTCTCAATCACAGCGATGCGAAAACCGTGGTCTGCTTTGAGAATATGGTTCAGCAATGTGGTTTTGCCGCTGCCTAAAAAACCAGTAAGTATGGTGACGGGGATGAGGCTCATAGATTTCCTTTGATAAGTTGGATGGCTGGCATATTTAGAATGGTTTTGTAGACTGGAGTGCCTGCTTGAACCAACCTGTTATGTTTTGATGGTGCAAGTGGCCGTAAAGATTGATAAAACGGATTGTTTCTTCACTTTGTAATTTATTTAGAGACGTTAAACGTCCTGTAAGGTAGTCAATGCTGAGCACAATGCCGCACTCAACTTCAATACAGTGTTTCCATTGGTCGTAATTTTGTGGAATCATTAGATTTAAAAATTTCGAATGTGATCACCTGGCGCACGCAGCACCAGAAAAATGACAAATAAACCGCCAATGGCTGCAGTAACAATACCAACGGGCAGTTCTTGAGGCGACAGTGCAGTTCGGCTTATCAAATCGCTGGCAAGCAGCACAATTGCGCCCAGTAAGCTTGACAAAATCAACAGCCTTGCATGCAAAGCGCCACACATGGCGCGCGCCAGATGCGGGACCATAAGCCCGACAAAACCAATAACGCCGGTCAAAGCAACAAAGCACGCTGTTGCCAAGGCCGACACCACAAAAACCTCAGTGCGCAAATGCCGTGGCGAGATTCCCAGCGTGCTGGCGGTTTCATCACCCGCCAGCAATCCATCCAATGCATGTCTGCGGCTTGCAGCAAAACTCAGCAAACTTACAAGTCCTAAAAGCGCCAGCACTAGGTTATCCCACCGTGCCAAGCCCAAGCCGCCCAAAGTCCAAAACAGCACAGACTGCGCAGCTCGCTGGTCACCAGAAAACACCAAAAAATGGGTAACAGCGCCAAATAGAAAGGACGTAGCCAAGCCCGCCAAGATCATTTTTTCAGGTCCGGTGCCCTGGCTCCTTTTCACCATAGCCATGACAGTCATCGCCGACAGCAGCCCGCCAGCCAGTGCGGCCAGAGGCAGCGTCCATACGCCTAGCAACTCGCCTGTCATGGTGATGACTGCTACAGCGCCAGCGCTGGCACCAGATGACAATCCAAATAAAAATGGGTCAGCTAATTCATTACGTGTTACGGTTTGCAGCAGAACGCCCACTACCGCCAAACCAGCGCCAACGATCAGTGCCAGCAGCACCCTAGGTACACGCAGATCCAACACAATACGCTGCAATGTGATGGATGCATCAGGCAAGTGCAGGCTGTTTGCCCAAGACCCAGCCAATGCGCCCAGCACGTGAGTTAGTGGAAACGCGGTGTTGCCTTTAGCCACAGACAGTAGTGCCAAGGCTAGCAACAACGCAGCGCCAGCCAGCAGCGTAGATATGTAGACGCGCAGTTCCATCATGGTTTATTTCTTTGGCGCGACGATTGCCTTGGCCATCTTTTCAATCGCTTCTATGTTGGCAGGACCGGGTGTTAGCTCTGCGTAACGCAGGGCTACGTAGCGTTCGTTTTTGACCGCGTCAGTTTCTTTCATCGCTGGGTGCGCCTTGAGAAAGTTCATAAGCTTGGTAACGCCGTTACCGTCTTGGTAGTCCAGCATGACCAGAAACTGCGGGTTGCGTGCGGCTGCTGTTTCCCAAGATGCAGTGCCCCAACTGGTGTTCATGTCAGCCATGATGTTGCGTCCACCCGCTGCGTCGATCATGGCGGTAGGAATGGCATACTTACCAGCAGTAAACGGCTTGTCTTCACCAGAGTCATAAAGGAATACACGGGTATCTTTGGAAGCGCCCGGCACAGCCAACTTGGCCAAGCGAGTTTTCCACTGCTCGACCAGCGTTTTGGCTTGATTTTCCTTGCCAAAAATTGTTCCTAGTTTGATGAAGTCTGTGTACAGTAAATCCATGCTGGCTTCTGGGCGTTGCTTGTTAACGTGGATACAGCTTTCAGACAGTACCAAGGTTTTTATGTTGTATTTGGCTAACGTGCTGGGGGTGAGTTCACCGCCAACTTTCATGCCATAGTTCCAGCCTGCAAAAAAGAAATCTGGGTTGGCAGACAGAACGTTTTCCAGCGTGGGATTTTTAGGTGCAAGTTCTGGAATATTACCTAAAGCAGTCTTGAATTCAGGTCCAGTTTTATACCAACCTGTAATACCTGTGACGCCTACCATGCTGGCATTAAGACCCAGCGCCAGGGCCATCTCGGTCATACTCAAGTCGTGCACCACTGCACGTTTGGGCGGTGCATTAAAGGTAAGCGGTTGGCCGCAACTGTCTACAGTAACCGGAAAATTCTGTGCGGCGCACACTGTAGATAAAACGGTTATGCAAAAGGCGCTTAAGGTATTTTTCATGCGAAGGCTTCTTCATAGTGGGTAAAAAAACTGCTGCGGGCTGCAGGCTTGGCCTCATGCGTTTTAGCGCTGTTGTCCATCATCAGCATGGGCTGCGATGTCTTGGGGTGGGGTAGGTAGAACGCGTGCATGCCAAAGACTTGGTGTACCCGCAGCGGGCTGATGGCTGCAGACGGCGCATCCAATGTCACCAACGCCCCGCGTTGCATGACCGCTACGCGATCAGCCCACTGCGGCACCAAGGCCAGATCGTGCAGTACAGCCACCACAGTAATGCCCAAAGATGCCACGCCATGCAAAAGATCCAGCGTGGCACGCGGGTCCAGGTGGTTGGTCGGTTCGTCCAGTAGCAGCAGTTTGGGTTCTTGCGCCAAAGCGCGGGCCAGGTGTGCGCGCTGGCGTTCACCGCCTGACAGTTGTGCTAAAGGCTGGTGGCGCAGAGGGTGCAGCTTGCAATCATCAAGCGATTTACCGACACGCTCCTTTAAGCGACGCTGACTCCAATGGTTGCGATGGGGCAAGCAACCCAAGGCCACATAGTCTATTACCCGCAAACGGCCATTGGCGTCGTCGTTTTGCCCTAACACTGCCACAGTGCGCGCCCGCTCCAACGCGCTGAGCTGATGCAAAGGCCTGCCGTTTAGCAAAACGTTGCCGCTGTT
>JAYSRE010000127.1:0-3735 GCA_043721235.1 Polaromonas sp.
CGCCCTGCCCGTGTGCACGGCTGGCACCGGGCGCTGCACATGCTCAGCCGCATTAACCGAGGCACCCCCGCCTGCCCCGGGCTGGTGTTTGCCCTTTTATCGGGCGGTAGCTGCCAAGGCATGGCGTTTCATATTGATGCCGCGCAGGTGCCTGAGGTGTTAGCGCAGCTTTGGCAACGCGAAATGCCCACCGGCGTCTATGACCCGCGCTGGCTGCGCTGCAGCACTGCCAGTGGCGACATACAGGCCCTGGCATTTACGCTCTCGCGCAGCAGCCCTAACTACTGCGGGCTCTTAAGCAACGCACAGTATGCCCAGATATTTAGCGAGGCCTGCGGCAGCTACGGCAGCACACGCGACTATGCGGTGCAAACTTACAAAGGCCTGTTGCGTGTGGGCATTCATGACCGAGCCTTAGAAAAACTCTTGGCCAATGTGGGTGCCTTGCAAACTAGCCCAGCATAAAAAAAGCCGCTCAACAGCGGCTTTAAAGTTCAGTGGAAACAACGCAGTTTTAGGCGTGTGCAGAGCGCAGCTTTAAAGAAAACTCCTGCAGTGCGGCAATACCGCTTTCTTCAGCGCGCTTGCACCACCCTTGCAGATCAGCGGCCAGTTGCTCGCGGCTGGCGGTGGTGCTGCTCCACAGGGTGCGCAGTTCATCACGCATGGTGGCCATTTTGTCGAGCACCGGGTGCGCCGCGCGGGCTTGGGCCAGATGGGCTTGGGCTGACGCAGGCACTTTGTCGGTGTCGCGGTGCAACCAGCGCTTGGCAGTGGTCAGCACGGACAGGTCGCCTTGCTTGGCTTTGAGGGTTTCAATCTCCCGGGCGCAGGCTGCGCGCATGTCGCGGGCATAACCGGCCATCACTTCGTAGCGGTTGGTAATCAGCGCTTCCAGGGTTTTCTCGTCAGCGACGGGCTTAATTATGCCCAACAGCAGCTTGGGTGGCACCTTTTTTACGCTCGCTAAGCCTAGCATTTCCATGGCGCGGATGTAGCCCCAGCCAATGTCAAACTCATACGGTTTGACCGAAAATTTAGCGCTGGTGGGGTAGGTGTGGTGGTTGTTGTGCAGCTCTTCGCCGCCAATGATGATGCCCCACGGGCTGATGTTGGTAGACGCATCAGGTGCTTCAAAGTTGCGGTAGCCCCAGTAGTGGCCAATGCCGTTAATGATGCCTGCCGCCGTCACTGGAATCCAGGCCATTTGCAGGGCCCACACTGCGGTCCCAGCTACCCCAAACAGCGCCCAGTTGATGATCAACATCAGGCCTACGCCTTGCCAGCTGTAGCGGGTGTACACGTTGCGCTCTACCCAGTCGTTGGGCACACCGTGGCTGTACTTGGCCAAGGTTTCCATGTTTTTGGATTCTGCGCGGTACAGCTCAGCACCTTCAAAAAATACTTTCTTGATGCCGTGGGCTTGCGGGCTGTGGGGGTCGTCGATGGTTTCGCATTTGGCGTGGTGCTTGCGGTGAATACTGACCCACTCTTTGGTGACCTGGCCGGTGCCCAGCCACAGCCACAAACGGAAAAAGTGCGCTGGCAGCCAGTGCAGGTCCATAGCGCGGTGCGCCTGGTGACGGTGCAGGTAGATGGTGACCGAGGCAATGGTGATGTGGGTGGTAAACAGTGCGTACAGCACAATTTGCCACCAAGCCAAATTCCACAAACCATGGCCAGCCCACTGTACAACGGCATCCAACACGGGAGAGTCAAAAACGAACATGAATTTCCTTCAACAACATGGCAGTCCCAAGACAAACTTTTCGGTATGTTATTTTTGTAACCGAATTAACCAACTATTTTAAGCTATCGCGGCCAAAAAAGGCTGACAAGACATTACCGCCAACCATGGAATGCTGTGTTTGTACACACACTCCCTGCATGCGCCACACGCACGCGTCTCTTGCGCGCAGCCCACTGCAGCGTAATTTTTACAGCGCGTTTTTTTGCCACACCGCAGCAAAAAAACCATCAGTGCCATGGCGGTGTGGCCACAGCCGCAGGAAGCGGGCGGGTGCCTCGGGCGGGCCGCTGCACAAACCCTCTGCCCCTTCGACTTTCAGTTGGGACAACAGTTCGCCACTTTCAAGAGGGGTGAACTCTTTATTTGCCTCGCTAAAAGCCTGTGCAATCATTTCGTTTTCTTCAGGCAGCATGCTACAGGTGGCATACACCAAGCGGCCACCGGGTTTCAACAGGCGCGCGGCGCTTTGCAAAATAGCGGCTTGCTTCACATTAAGTTCGGCCAAGTCGCTGGGCTTTTGCCGCCACTTCAGGTCGGGATTGCGGCGCAGTGTGCCCAGCCCGGTGCAGGGTGCGTCTACCAGTACGCGGTCAATTTTGCCGGCCAGGCGCTTGACACGCTCGTCACGCTCATGCGCTATGGCGGCGGTTTGCACATTGGACAGGCCGCTGCGGGCAACGCGGGGTTTAAGCGCATCAAGCCGGTGGCCTGAAGTGTCAAACGCATACAGTCTTCCGGTACTGCGCATCATGGCACCCAGGGCCAAGGTTTTGCCGCCTGCACCGGCGCAAAAGTCCACCACCATTTCGCTGCGCTTGGCATCTACCAGCAGGGCCAGCAGCTGGGAGCCCTCGTCTTGCACTTCGATATTGCCGCCTAAAAACACCTTGAGTTTGTTGACTGCAGGCCGGCCTTGCACGCGCAGGCCCCAAGGGGAATACGGCGTAGGCAACGCCTTGATACCTTCGCGTGACAAATCTTTTTGCGCGGCTTCGCGTTTAGTTTGAAAGGCGTTGATGCGAATGTCCAGCGGCGCGGGGCTGCTCAGGCTGTCAATCAAGGGCCAAAAGTCGTCCCCCAGCTGCGCCTTGAGCGCGCTGGCCAGCCATTCAGGCAGGTTATGCCGGTGCAGCTCCAGCAGGCCAGAGTCTGGGTCGGCAGGGTTGACCGCGTCACAGGCATCTAGCCAGTTTTTTTCCAGGTCGGTCAGCGCGGCTTTGACGTAGTCGCGTGGGCCAAAAAAGCCCAAAATAGCCAGTTTGCGCTCGCGCGCACCGCTGCCTTTGGGCGCGCCCAGTGCAAATGCATCGTAAAGGGCTTTTTTGCGCAGCACGTTGTAAGCGGTTTCGGCCAGGGTGGCGCGCTCACGCGGCCCGAGGTTGCGGTTTTCTTTGAAAAAGCGCGACACCACTGCATCTGCGGGGTGTTCAAATTTGATAACTTGGCCCACTAAGTAGCTGCAGGCGGCGAGGATTTGTTCTGGATGCATGGCCTGTATTGTCCCACTCTTGCCTGCACAACCGTGAAATGCAGCTGCACTGCTGTTTGGCAACCCGCTTCTAGCAGCCCAACGCAGTGACAATAGCCTCATGACCGACCACGACCTTGCACCATTGATCACCACCCCACCCGGCATGTACCGCCATTACAAAGGGGGCCAGTACGAGGTGCTGGGCACCGTTCGCCATTCTGAAACGCTAGAACCCCTGACTTTGTACCGCGCGCTGTACGGTCAAATGGGGCTGTGGGTACGGCCCGCTGCGATGTTCAATGAAGAGGTGGTGATTGAAGGTGTGCGGCAGCTGCGGTTTACACCTGTTATTTGAAAATTTTTAGCGTTTTAGGCCTATCGCCCAAGGAAATACTACATGATTAGCTATGTATTTAATAGTATGATTATTTTTTATTCTGGTGCGCCTTGACAGCCCGTAGCCATGCTTGTGTGCCCTGATTTCGCGCGTGATTTCGCAAGATTTTTGCAACAA
>JAYSRE010000128.1:0-9845 GCA_043721235.1 Polaromonas sp.
AGCTTCTATCTCTTGCATGCGCAGCTGGGCCTGGGCATCGCCTGCGGCATTGTTGGCAAAGCCGTAACCGCCGGTGTATTCGTAGACTTCCTGGCGCAGCACGTCGCCTTGCTGGTTTTTGGTGGGGAACACACTATTTATTTCATAGCTTCTCCCGCGATATTTCATTGGCCTGCAGCCCGATTGACACCTTAGAAATGGGTTGAAACTGGTTTTGCTGTGCTGTGCAGCGCCGCAGTGGCTTGAAATCGGTCTGTCAGATCGGTTTCGGCTAGCTTTTGAGGTACAAATACGGCTGCAGCCCAATGAAATATTGCGGGAGAAGCTACTGAATATGTAGCGAGTGTTTCTTCTGTGCCATGCCCTTACCCTTTAGGAGCAAGGGGGTGCGCGCATGGGAGAGTGGTTTTACAGGTGGTGGCTGGGGTTTTGCAGCTTGGTGCGCTGGCTGGTACACCACCTTGGGATCGCGCGCCGCGTGCCCATCAGGCATTCCAAGCCATTGCGCCCAGCGGGCAGCAAGGCCCATCCGGCTCACGGGCGGCGCAAGCCTGACTGGGTGCGGCTGGCGGTGCTGGCGCTTGGCCGCGAACTACCGCTTGCGGGGTACCGCACCCTCGCCTACTGCTTTAACCTGCACCATGTGGGCCAGCTTGATGGCCATGGACGGGGTGTGACCGTATCTAAGAGCTTTGTCAGTGCATTGCTGAGGGTGCAGCGTTACGCAGCCGTACAAGCCCGCCAACGCGCCTACACCGCGAAACGTGAACCGATCCAAACTACCTGGGGCATGGACTTGACGGGCTTGCCGCTGATGGACGGAAGCAGCTTGGCGGTGTTTGGCGTGATTGACCATGGCAGCCGGGCTATCTTGAGTCTGTCGCCCGTGGTTAAACGCAATAGCCTGGTTTTACTGGGCAAGCTGCTGCTTGCCATGGGCAGTTATGGGTTGCCGCATTCTGTACGTTCTGACAATGAGGGGGTGTTTAAGTCGTTGGCGTTCACAGTGGTATTGACGCTGTTGGGGGTGCGCCAGCAGTTCACCGAGTTGGCCTCGCCTTGGCAGAATGGGCGGATGGAGCGGTTTTGGGGGACGCTGAAGTTTGAGCTGCAGACGACTGTGCGCCGATCCGTTGCGCAAGGCATTGCTGTTCAAACTCGGATGAAGTTTGCCAGTGTGGCGGCGATGGGGTGTTTGCTGGAGGCCTTTAAAAGCAGCTACAACGGTGAGAGACCGCATCAGTCGCTTGAAGGGGACACGCCCGCTGCTGTGTGGAACGGGCAGGTAGCGACGGCAAAAGCGCGGGGCAAGCTAGGTGTTGGCAAGGCGATGTCGGGTAGCAGCAAACACTGCAAGCAGCCGCGCGCGCCACCCGGGTCACGTGAGCCACAGCGCAATTAGGTTGCGCCTTCAACGCAACCTAATCACTATCTATTTCGTAGCTGCTCCCGCAATATTCTGTTGGGCTGGGGGCCTGTTTGGCTTAAAAAGCTGTTTCACGTGCGGCGGCGTAAAACTGCTCTGAAAAATCACCGATTTGGCAAAGCGGACTGCCGCGTGCATCCGGTTTGCGAACCGACTTCATCGCTAGTGGCGCGGTGCCATTAAATTTATTTGGTGATTTATGCAGTGTCCACTTGCAAAGCTAATGGACATGAGGGTTTGCCGGAGATTGGACACTACACCACTTGCAAAGCTAATGGGCATGCGGGTTGCGAGGGATTGGGCACTACAACTACAACTACAACTACAACTACAACTACAACTACAACTACAACTACAGCTACAGCTAGGTCAAATTTCTATTGTGCTCATCTAGCATTTTTTGACTTCCATCCCATTTCGGCGGCGTAACTAATTTAGGTTCCCGTCTGTGTTGCACGAAGGCGCAACCAAGGAACACTCTCTCATCAGCGCTCAAAATACACCGGCCAGTCCATTCAGCTCCAAGAACACTCACCCAGGCAACCTTTTCGTTTAATGGTTTACTTTTAAGTGATTGGATCAATTCTTGAAAACCAAATGTTTTTGCGTTTCCTTTGTTAGTTGTATAAAACTGAATTTCGCTTAAACCTAAAACATAGCTTACATCGTGTTCATTTGAATTAGATTCAATTTTAAACTCCGGATCATTTAGCATCGTTAGTAATTTCTGCTTGAAAGTCCAATCAATGATGGAGTTACTCAGTAGATTAATCAATTCAGCTGCGCTCATGGTTTGTGTACTCCTAACCCATTTCGACGACCTTTAAGCAACACTTCTTGCTCGTGATAGATGTCATCAGACATTTCCCACGACCAGCAATCTCCTTCTTTCGGTGCACCATGAGGTGCACTTAATACTATGCCACCAGGGCCCTCCTTATTGGCGTGCCAGATAGCAATATTTTTATCTCTAGTCCAAGAGGTGTATTGACTATTGCCAGAATGATTGCCTGCATTGTGTGCTGCCGCAGAAGCTCCGCCACTTGGTACTGCTGGCATGGCAGTGCCAAGTTTGGCATCTGGCAATGCGGGATGATTTGCAGATACTCCTCGGTATAAATGATTTGAATCAGGTATTTTTCCGCAACACGGATCACACCCACCCTTACCAGCAGTCAACCCCAGCGGATCTATCCAAGCCGTAGCATTTGGCGCGTACTGGTAGTTGTTTAATCCTCCCAACAACCCAATCGGATCCTGCGTAATATACCTTGCCTGATCCGGGTCATAGTATCTGTGGCGGT
The DNA here is from genome assembly GCA_043721235.1 of Polaromonas sp. Classification (GTDB taxonomy): domain Bacteria; phylum Pseudomonadota; class Gammaproteobacteria; order Burkholderiales; family Burkholderiaceae_C; genus JAAFIP01. Next base: position 2,731 of record JAYSRE010000128.1, read on the forward strand.
TGTAGAACAACCCCGTCTCTTGGTCTTCATACTGCCCCTGGAATCTGAGGGGCTGCTCCACCTCGCGTTTGTCGTAGCGCAGCACTCTGCCCCAGGCTTTGTATCTGGCTGCCCAGACTACTTTGCCTGTCCCATCTATCAGCTCCAGCGGGGTGCCCAGGTGGTCGCACTGGTAGTGCAGCAGGGTGTCTGCTTCTGAGCTTTGTTGGGCCTGGTTTAGTTTTTGTTGCCAGGCTGCTTGATGGGCTTGCTCTTTCTGGCTTGCCTGGTGGTCTGCATAGCTGGCCAGGTGTGCATCGGCTGCATGCCGGTCTTGGGGCAGGCCCCACTGCGCGGGCTTGGGCAGGTGCTGCTCTTCTGGCTGGGCGTAGCTGGCTGCCCCTTCTTTGCTCTCTAGCCGCGCCAGTGGTACGAAGCTGCCAGGCTCGTACAGGTAGGTGATGGTGCTGTCGGGGTGTATCTCCTGGATGAGGACATCGCCGTCCCACACGAACAGGGTAGTGTCAGTCTTACTCTGCTCAGTGACTTGTTTGGCGATGCGCCTGCCAAAGGCATCGTAGGTGTAGCGGGCTATTTGCTCTGTAGAGCTGCCCGCTTGCGTCCAACTGCGTGTGGCCTGCACCAGGCGGTTGTCTGCGTCGTAGACGAAGGCGATTTGGGCGGCCTGGTTTTGCGCAGCTTGGGCTTGCGCAGGCAGCAGGGACGGGGCTTGGCTGACTGCGGGGCTGAGCCGCTTGAGCACCGTATTGCCCTGGATGTCGTACTCGTAGCTGTTGCCCAGGTATTGGCGCAGCAGGTTGTGGGTGACTGAGGCGAGCTTGACCCTTTCATTAGCCTGGGGCAGGTTGCGTGGTGCGCTGCTGCCTGCGGCGGGCTGCTCGGTGAGCTGGTCTAACCTGGTATTTTTTGCTGCTTGAGCATCTTTTTGTTGTTGGGCAGTTTGGTCTAGTAAGTTACCTGCCGGGTCAAAGGCAAAGGTCTCGCTGAAGGTAGGTTGCACGGCGCCCAACAGCTGGCCCAGCGGGTCGTAGCGGTACTGGATGGCGCCGCGTTGGCTGTCTTCTATCTGGGCCAGGTTGCCTGCCGGGTCGTACTGGTAGCTGCGCTGGCGCAGGCGCTGGCTACCTGTGCCACTGCCTTTGCTTAGGGTGATAGCCGTTAGCCGTGACTGGGGGTCGTAGCTGCGGGTGTTGGTCAGGCGCTGGTGGTCACCTTGTTGGATGTTTTGTCCGCTGTAGAGGCCATTGCTGCTGCTTTGGCCGATGCTCTGGCTGGCACCGCTGCCCAGCTGGCGCACGGTCTCGCGGTGCAGGTGGTCGCGCTCTAGGTCGACTACCGTGCTCCCTTGCCACAGGGTGCCGTGCCAGTGGCCTGAGCCGTAGCGCTGGGTGTCTACGGTGCGCCCGTTGGGCAGCGTGGTTTGCAGGCGGTTGCCTAACGGGTCATAGGTGTGGGTGAGTTTGAAGGCGGTGGTGTGGGGCAGGCCGGTGGTTTGCGCAGCACTCAAGGGGGTGATGGCGTAGGCAATGCGCTCTTCTACCAGTTGGCCTACCGCGTCGTAGCTAAAGTGTTGCTGGGCGGCGGGGCTGGATACCGCTGTAAGGCGATCTAGCGCGTCGTAGGCGTAGCGGGTGATGCTTTGCTGGGTGGCACTGGCAGGGCTGCTGGTGCTATTGCTAGCTGCGTCATCGCTGGCAGCCTCCTGTGGGCAGGGGTCAGTGATTTTGGCTTGCAGTTGGCCCAGGTCATCGCGGATGTACTGGGTGATTTGGCCATTGCTCTGGCTCTGTACCAGCTGGCCTGCAGTGTCGTATTGGTAGCTGGTGGTTTTGCCATCAAAGCCGGTCTCGCTTAGTAGGCGGCCGTCGCTGTCGTAGCTGAAGTGGTAGGCCTCGGCGTTGGCGTTAACCAGCTTTACCAAGCGCAGGGCCTTGTCGTAGTGGTAGTGCAGGCGCTGGCCTTTGGCGTCCGTGCGCTCTACAGGCAGGCCATGGCCGTTGTAGCGGTAGCGGGTGGCCTGGCCCAATGCGTCAGTGTGCTCCAGCAGGTTGCCTTCGCTGTCGTAGCGGTGGCTCTCGGTGGTTTTGTTGGGGTGGGTGATGCGCGTGACGCGGCCTAGGGCGTCGTATTGGTACTGGCTGGTGTTGCCAATGGCATCTTGGGTGGCGGTGATGCGCCCGGCCTGGTCGTACTGGTAGCGGCTGGTGTACTGGGAGCAGTCGGTGTAACTTACCAGGCGACCTGCTTGGTCGTACGCTAGCTGTTTGGCACCGCCTTTGGCGTCTGTCAGGGTGGCCAGGCGGCCTGCTGCGTCGTACTGGTAGTGGGTGCTGTGGCCCAATGCGTCGGTGCTTTGCAGGATGCGTCCGGCGCCATCAAAGCTGCGCTGAGTGGTGTGGCCTAGCGCGTCGGTAACGTGGGTGGGCAGGTTCTGGCTGTTGTAGGCAATCTGGGTGGTGCGTTGCTTGGCATCGGTGATGCTGGCCAGGTTGCCTGCTGCATCGTAGGCGTACGCGGTGGCGTTGTGCTGGGCGTCGATGTCGGCCAGCAGTTGGCCGTCTTTGCTCCAGCGGCGGGTGCCAAAGCTTTGGGGCTTGCGGCCGTCAGCAAACAGGCGGCGCACGTTGGTGCACAGCCACTGGCTGTTAAAGGTGTACTCCAGCACGCCGCCCAGTGCGTCGGTAACGTGGGTGACGCCGTCGCTGATGTAGTCGATGGTCTCCTGACCGTTGCCGTCTGAGGTGGTGTTGCGGGTGGCGCGGGCTTGGTAGCTGGTGGCCAGGGTGATGGGGTGCAGGTTTTGCTGTAGATGATCGAATTGCGCTGGGCTGAGCGTTTTACCAGCTTTGCTGGCAGCCCAGCGCTCGCGCAGGGCCTCCAGGCTAACCCAAGCCAGGTCGTGGGCAAAGCCGCTGTAGTTGGTGCATTGCACCAGCAGGTGGTGTTGGTAGCTGTAGGTGCGCTGCTCGCCCAGTACGTTGGCCTGCGCTACCAGGTTGTAGCGCTGGGGTAGAGCGGCAAAGGCTTCTTGGGCGGGGGTAAGGACGTAAGCGACTGCGGGGGCTGCTGCGGGGGCGTCGGCCTGGGCTGGCGCTGGCTGTTGCGCTGCAGGTTCAGCGCTCTCTGTGGCGTAGATGTAGCTAGCGTGGCAGGTGCGGCTACCGTCGGGGTGGGCTTCTTCAACCCGGCCTATCCGCGCGGGCACGGCTACTCTGTCTTGGCTGTGGTGTTCAACCTGGGCATCGCGAATAGCCTCAATCACTTGGCCGTCCACATGGCGAATGCGCATTAACATCTGGCCGGGCTTAGCATCATGGTGGTGTTCTATGGCGGTAAATTTACCGTCACGGGCGGTGCTGCGCGCCAGCAAATAGCGCTGCGTAGCCAAGGGCGCGCGCGGCGCTAGCATGGCGTTGATTCCTTGGTAGCCGTGGGGCAGCACGCCGCCGGGGCCTTGCACAAAGGTGTCGGTGCTGCCGTCGCGCCAGGTTAGGGTGAACTGGCTGTCGCTGTCGCGCAGTAGGGTAAAGCCTTCTGAGCGGTGGTCGTGCATTTGGCCCACGGCCAGCACGGGCAGGCGCAGGGCGCGGCCACTGTCTTCGTGGTACACCGTGCCTTGCGGGCACACCGACAGGCTGGAGGTAAAGGGCGTGGCCCAGCGCGCGCCCAGCAGGCCCCAGTCTGCGGCTTCTGAGCCTGAGCGGTAGCAGCGTGTCCAGACAAACGGGTGTGGGCCTTCGAGCACAAAGTCAGTTTGGCGCAGCACTTCTTCACCCGTGCCAAAGTGAATGGGTTTTTTGCCAGAGGTGGGGGTGCCGCCAGGGCCTGTGCTTTTGGGGCAGCAGTCAGAGGGTTTGTCTTTTTTGTCGTCTTTCTTTTGCTCTACTTTGCCGCCATCTTTTTTGGCTTTTGCATCGGCACGCTTTTTTTGCCATTTTTCTACCAGGCCATGCACACCAGGGATTTTTTTTGCTATGACGTTGCCTCCCACGCTAATACCAGTATCGATCAGCGCCCCTGCGATATCAGGTGTGGCCCCGGTGTCAATAAAGTCTTTGACTAAGCTCAGACCGTTACCAGCGGTCGTTGCAACTCCCCCGGCAGCCGTGGTTACTGCACCCACGCCGCCCACCACCACACCGGCAGGGGCCAGCACCGCTGCTACAGATGCCCCTATACCTGTTAAAGCCGACACACCGGCAGCGCCTTCCATCCCCGCAGCGGTGGTCAACATGTCGCCGCCAGCGGACATGGCAGCCTCACCACCGGATTTCAGACTTTCTGCTGTCTCGCCTATTTGCTGGGCATAAGGCTTCAGAAGCTGGCGTGCCGCCTCTGGCGCGCGCTCAAGTGCCTGACCGATAGTATTAGCTTTATTCATCAGGAATTTTCGAAAGACCTGTAGCGTGTGCGTGCCGTTAGAGCCTTTGGTGCTGCTAAATTCTTTTGAAGTAACCTCTTTGCCTACCGTGCCGCTCTTAATCCCATTGGCTCTTCCAGCAGCATCGCCTTTAACTGTCGGAATCTTGCTTTTGTTGTGTAAGAACAAAGGCTCGCTTTGAGCCTTCACATTTTTAGAGACTCCCGTTGCATCTTTGAACTCACCAATGATGGTGTAAGGCAATGGCGGGGTACTATTGCCGATGGGTGTTTTGCAGACGTCAGGCAGCAGGCTGACACAGTAAAAGCGCTTGGATTGGGTGACAGTTTCTTGGGCCATGGTGTTGCGCTGTTTGTATTTGTTAGATTAAAAGACCAAGGCAACTGTTAACTCGTAACCTGCGCAGGTCTGTTCAAAACTGTTTCTTTGGCCGGTGGTGTTTGTAATAGTGCGATGCGTTCTAGCTGGACTTGCTGTGTTGCGTGGTGCAGCTGTGCTTCCACTAGATTACCGTCTGCTGGCAGACAAATGCGCCACACTAAATGCACCTGGGCTGCATCAAGATCAATCACCACAGTGTCTATCACCATAGTGCTCACACTTACTTTTCCAGTTTGGGTGGTGGCCAGTACATACAAAGATTGCAGTGGCAATACAAAACGCAACACGCTGTTGCCGCTCGCGTCAGCGCGTGCAAACGGTGCATCGGCTGCGCACAGGTTGATAAGGTTGACGCGCTCTTGCCCTACTAGATGATCACACTGCTGGTCTGCAGGCGCACAGTTCCAGTACCGGTGGCTGAACTCTTTAGGCAGACGTGGAAATTCATTGTCTGCCCACACTTTCTTTTCTTCAATTTTGCCCACCAGCTTGCGCCGTGGCAAATGGGCCCGCCCGATGATGCCCAGACCAGCTGGCTCTAGCAATGCACCGCCGCGCGCAGTGCGCCAGAACTGGCGAGCGGTAAATGGTGTCTGGGGGTGTTCAATGCGCGGTGCGGGCAGCTTGCGTGTGCGCGTGGCCTTGAGATACCACTGGCGGGCAAAGCCGCGCCCGACAGGGTTGGTTTCGCAAGCATCATGCGCTATCGGCGGCGCATCTTTGTCGGGGTGCTGCGCAATTTGCTCTGGCGTGAGACGATGCTTTTTAACGATGCGTCTTGCCGCTTTGGTGCCTTGCTCTACCCGGCATTGCCCGCCTTGAGCAAACTCATAGCGCAGGGGCATGGAAGTGAATTCTTTGGCCCAAGTCAATCGCCACGGATTCAATCTAATCAAACCCAAGGTACACCAAGCCAGTAATGTAAAGAACCAAGGCAAGGGCCACACATGTTTGCGTAACTCGCGCTCGCCTGTGACGCTGATGGTTTTATCGACCAACACTTCTCCGGCGATGCGAGTGTTCTCAGCGCTGGCTAGCTGCTCCTTCCACTGCGCAGACTGTGCATGAGTGATGCTTTGAAACGGGTTCAGCTGATCTGGTCGCACGGGCAATGCAGCACGTTTGTCTGGCCGCTGCACATGCAGCCGCACTTTAAAGTCTCTTACGGCTTTGCCCTGAGGCGCATAGCCTGCGCCGTTGACGATCACATCGCAATAAGGCTTATAGGGCGCTAAGTCACTTTCTTCGCGCACACTACACGCTAGGTTATCCTCGTAGTACAAGTCCTCTACGTTGAGTTGCGATGGCTCATCCAGCGCAACTAATTGCGCCTCGCCTAGTGCATTGCAAGCGCCCAGGCTGTAACCCGTCCTGGCCACCAACACATGAAACACTTGGTTGTACTGATCTATGGCAGCAAAATGCAGCGCATCAAAGTCGGTGCGGTTGTCAAATACTAAGGGCGCAATATCCAGGTCTGCTGGATTATCCGAATCAACTGGCGGGGTTGGTGTCAACATCATCGCCATGGATTTCTACTTTCTTATCGCCGTAGGTGTAAATCTCTTTACCTCTAATTTCAATGCGCCCATCCGCCTTCATCAAGAAGCTGCTGTCTCCCACTTCAATTTTGAACTCGTCACCTACTGTAATAGTGAACTTGTTGCCCACCATCACGGTCTTTGACAGGCCCACTTGCTCGGCCTGCATTAGTCCTACCGTGGTGTTCATGGCCGCCCCCACCGTGGTTTGGTAAGCCGCCCCAATGGTGAGCATCTTGGCCAATGCAATCGTCTCGGTCTTCATCTTGCCTACCGTCTCTGTTTTATTGCCGCCAATATCGACACTGCGGTTGCTGCCAATCTTGATATCTTCGTTATCGCCCACGCTTTCGCTGCGGTTTTTGCCTACACTGATAGTTTGGTTATCACCAATGCTAATCGTCTCGTTCTTACCTACGTCTTCATCGCGGTTGTCACCAATGCTCACCTTCTCGTTGTGGTCCACCCGCTCCGTGCGGTCGTTTTTGACGGTGATCTTCTCGTCGTGGTCTACCGTCTCGGTTCTGTCTCTCTTGATGTGGTTGGTCTCATCGCGGTCGATGTCTTTGACCCGGTCGCGGCCTACCCATTTCTTCTCGTCGTTCTCTACCTCGGTCAGCTGGTCTTTCTCAGCGTGTAGCCACAGCTGCTCGGCTCCGGTTTTGTCCTCAAAGCGGAGGGCGTTGGCTTGGCTGTAGGCGCCGCCGGGGGTCGATCTGCTTAAGATGCCGCTTTGGGTTTTGTTGGCGGGCAGCTCCCACGGCGGCATGGCGTGCGCATTGGGCACCATGGCGGTGATGATGGGGCGGTCG
>JAYSRE010000129.1:0-3728 GCA_043721235.1 Polaromonas sp.
GGTGACGTACACGTCGGTAAAGGGTTTGTGCAGCACGGTGTCGCCTGCGGCTTGCATGCTGGCATACTCGGGCTGGTCTTCGTTGAAGAAGGTATCGACTATGCAGGGGCCTGCTTGTTGGGCAGACAGTTGCGCTATGCCGTCTTTTAAATCGAAGCTGGCTTTGACGATGACCACGTCGTAGAACTTGCGGCCTGGGCCCATTTTCATGAACTGGAAGTGGGGTAGACCCGTCAGGTTGTGCAGATCATTGAGCTGGCGCTCGGGCAGTTTGCGTTGGTAGGCGGGTTCGGTATCGCCTGCATCGCTGCCCTGGGCTGCTTCTGGTGCGGTGGTGTAGCTCATAGCAGCTTACAGCTTGGTGTTTGATGCGCGGATAAAAGCAAGTTCATGTGTGTTTCCCGAAATACATACTAATTTCAAGGAGTATGAACGGTGTGAATGTGCTGCGCATGCGCGCAACTGTCAACATTGACGTAATAAACATACGTGAACGTTACCACCTGTAAATTGCGCTTTCGCGTGTGTGGCTAGCCTTTACGGCTTGACTAGACTCGCGCTAAATGCACCCCACACTCAAGCGGCGCAAACGTACAAAAGCTAATCACGCAATTTTAAAAGACCTTAGAAAACCCGAAAAACCAAGAATTTCCAGCAAATAAGCCCTATCGCCCAAGGAAATGCTGAATAGTTAGCTATTAAAACTATAGTATATTAAAAGCCCACTGCAATTCAAGCCTGCAAGCTTGCCGGGTCCATATTGGCGCCGCACAGCACCAAACATACCGTCTCGCTGGCCGCTGGCTGGTATGCGCCGGTTTGCAAAGCGGCCAGACCTAGCGCGGCGGCAGGTTCTACTGCCAGCTTTAGGTTGTGCCAGAGCCACAGCTGCGCTGCACGAATGGCTTCGTCGCCCAGCAGCAGCGCATCGGCAATACCAGCGGCCTGCACTTGCCAGCAAATACTGCCAATACGCTTGGCACCCAGCGAATCTGCCGCCACACCGCTAACTGCCACATCCACGGGCTGGCCCGCCTTGCGTGCCGCAAACAAAGTAGGGGCTAGGTGCGGCTCTAGCGCTACCACGCGTGCGCGGCCGTGGCAGTGGGCGGCGATGCCTGCAATCAAACCGCCACCGCCCACGCTGACCAGCATGGTGTCGGGCAATGCGCCTTGCTGCGCCTCAATTTCCGCTGCCACAGTGCCCGCACCGGCCACCACTTCGGGCTGGTCGTAGGCGTGGTTTTGCAAAGCGCCGGTAACTTTTTGGCGCTCTAGGCTGGCGGCGTAGGCTTGGGCATAGGCTGCGCCTGTTACGGTGACGGTAGCGCCCATGGCGCGCAGGCGGTCACGCTTGGCCTGGGTGGACACTTCGGGTAAAAACACCTCGCAGGGCACGCCGCGCTCACGTGCTGCCAGTGCGCTGGCTATGCCCGCGTTGCCGCCCGAGGCTATCACTACACCGCTGGCGGGCACGGCGTTAGACAGCAGCCGGTACAGCGCGCCGCGCGCTTTAAAGCTGCCGCCCGTTTGCATATGCTCTAGTTTGAGCCATACCTGGGCGCAGTCAATGCCCAGCGCTTTGCCGGGCAGCACCCACAGCGGGGTTTGGTGGATAAAGTGCCGGTAGTCTTTGTTTATCAGGCTCAGGCAGCTGTTTATGTCAGAGCGCAGTGGGTCAATCATGCTAGTTTTGCTGCCTGTTGCAACGCCCATTTACTTGCCTGAAGCATGCAGCACAGAATCTGCGGCATGTTCGCTGGCCGCTAATTTAAGGCCCTTGGGCAGCGGGAATTTAATGGTTTCTTCAATACCGTCCATCTTGCGGATCGACACCGCGCCCAGCGCCTTGATGCGGTCGATCACTTCTTTCACCAGCACCTCGGGGGCAGAGGCACCTGCGGTGAGGCCTACGCGGGTAACGCCTTCAAACCACGCGGGGTTAAGCTCGGCGGCGCTGTCTATCATGTAGCTGGCTACGCCCAGCTTTTGGGCCAGTTCGGTCAACCGGTTGCTGTTAGAACTGGTGGGGCTGCCCACCACGATGACCAGCTCTGCCTGGCCAGACAGCACTTTGACCGCGTCTTGCCGGTTTTGTGTGGCGTAGCAAATGTCTTGCTGTTTGGGCTCTTTGATGGCCGGAAAACGGGCACGGATGGCGGCATGAATCTCCGCAGTGTCGTCTACGCTTAAGGTGGTTTGCGTCACCACGGCCAGCTTGGTCGTTTGCGACGGGCTCACATGCGCCACGTCATCCAAGTCTTCTACCAAGTGAATGCCCTGTGTGAGCTGGCCCATGGTGCCCTCCACCTCGGGGTGGCCTTTGTGGCCGATCATGATGAATTCGTAGCCCTCTTTGTGCAGCTTGGCCACTTCTACGTGCACTTTGGTCACCAGTGGGCAGGTGGCATCAAAAATTTGAAAGCCGCGCCGCTGGGCCTCATGCTCGACAGACTTGGGCACACCATGGGCGCTGAACACCAAGGTAGCGCCTTCGGGCACGTCGTTCAGGTCTTCGATAAAGACAGCGCCCTTGGCTTTCAAATCGTTCACCACATAGGTGTTGTGCACAATCTCGTGGCGCACATAGATGGGGCGGCCAAACTTTTGCAGCGCGCGCTCGACGATCTCAATCGCGCGGTCTACGCCTGCACAAAAACCACGTGGCTCAGCTAAAACAATCTCTTGCACCATTTATAAAACTCCAATCACATGCACTTCAAACGTTACTGGTTGGCCTGCCAGTGGGTGGTTAAAGTCAAACAACACACGGCCATCTTCTACTTGCTGCACTGCCCCAGCATAGCTGCCCAGCCCGTCGGGGGTGGGAAACTGCACCACATCGCCTGCGGCGTATTTTTCATGCGGGTCGCCCAGCTCGGCCAGCAGCTTGTGGGCTACCCACTGCAGCATGTCCGCGTTGCGTGGGCCAAAAGCCTCGCCTGCGGGAATGTCAAAGCTGGTGCGCACGCCTTCTTGCAGCCCCACCAGCCGCTGCTCTACAGCGGGCGACAGTTCACCCGCCCCCAGCGACAGCGTAGCGGGCTTACTCGCAAAGGTATTGATAATATCGCCCGCTGGGCCGCTTAAGCGGTAGTGCAGGGTGAGGAAAGAACTGGGGGCAATCTGGGGCATACAAAGGGTACTCAAACTTCTCTTAAACTTAAGCGTTGCGCAAGCCCTATTGTAGAAACCTCTGCATAGCCCCCAACTTGCTGGCCTTTAACCGATTAATTACAGATTAATTACCGACCAATTGCCAACTTCTCGCCTACTTTTAGCCCCTGTTTAGCTTTCATTCATGCTGCTTAAATCCCTGCCCCCCGATGCCCGCCCGCGCGAGAAACTGCTGGCCCGTGGCCCCGGCGCGCTTAGCGATGCCGAACTGCTGGCCCTGCTGCTGCGCACCGGCATTGTGGGCAAAAACGTGCTGCTGATGGCGCAAGAACTGCTAGACAGCTTTGGCGGCATGGCCGGGCTGCTGGGCACATCTGCAGAGGAGTTAAAGCGCGTGAAAGGCCTGGGCCCGGCCAAGCGGGCCGAGGTAGTGGCCGTGCTGGAACTTGCCCGCCGCGCACTGGCCGAGCAACTGCAGGCCAAACCCACCATCGAAACCCCCCAGCAGCTGCGCGACTACGTGCGCCTGCACATTGGCAACAAACCGTACGAGGTGTTTGCAGTGCTGTTTTTTAACGCCGGCCAAGAGCTGATTGCCCTGGAAGAGCTGT
>JAYSRE010000130.1:0-9826 GCA_043721235.1 Polaromonas sp.
CCACTGGATGTCTATAGACAGTGGCTGGCGCGTTTGCAGATTCAACCCGATACGATCCAGTAAACTTGATGTGTTGCACTTAGACTTGAGACCGCCAAGGTAAAAAAGTAGCGGCTCCACGCCGCTATCTTGCACACAGGCCATGCAGTTTACTTCTTGTCGCACAGCTCGCAGCGCAAAATTTTTCCCACGGGGGTTTCAGGCAAGTCGGTGCGACCAGGCCTTGCAAGTAGGCGGCAAAGGCGCGGCTTAGGAAGTCAGTTTGTGCAAACGTGCTGTCTTAGCCCATAAAGCTGTAGGCTACGCGGGAGGCGTACTTGAGAAAGCTCTCTTCCATCAAGCTTGCCAGCGAGCTGGTGAAGGTGGGGTCTATGTCGGCAGGCACGCCCTCAGTGTAAGACGCTAGCCAGGGGCGGTCACTCATATTTCCCCCCAACATGGGCAATGTAGGCTGCAGCTTATTCGATGGCCTTGACCATATCTTCCACCACTTTTTTCGCATCGCCAAAAACCATCATGGTTTTGTCCATGTAGAACAATTCGTTGTCTAACCCTGCGTAACCCGCCGCCATAGAGCGCTTGTTCACGATGATGGTTTTGGCCTTGTAGGCTTCTAAAATTGGCATGCCGTAGATGGCGCTGCCTTTGATCATGGCCGCAGGGTTCACCACATCATTGGCCCCCAAAATAATAGCCACGTCGGCCTGGCCAAATTCGCCGTTGATGTCTTCCATCTCATGGACTTGGTCATATGGTACTTCGGCTTCGGCCAGCAGCACGTTCATGTGACCCGGCATCCGGCCTGCTACCGGGTGAATGGCGTATTTCACAATAATGCCTTTGGCAGTGAGCTTGGCTGCCAGCTCTTTGACGGCATGCTGCGCGCGCGCCACAGCCAAGCCATAGCCGGGCACGATAACCACGGTTTCGGCGTTGCCCAGCACAAAAGCGGCATCGTCAGCACTGCCCGTTTTAACCGGACGCTGTTCTTTGGCGCCGCTGGCCGCAGTGGTAGCCTCGCCACCAAAACCGCCCAAAATCACGTTAAAGAAACTGCGGTTCATAGCCTTGCACATGATGTAGGACAAAATTGCACCAGACGAGCCCACTAGCGAGCCCGCAATGATCAGCATGCTGTTGTTCAAACTAAAGCCAATACCTGCTGCCGCCCAGCCCGAGTAGCTGTTAAGCATCGACACCACCACCGGCATGTCAGCGCCGCCAATGGGAATGATGATCAGCACGCCCATGACAAACGCCATAGCTGTGGCAATCGCAAAGTACATCGGGTCGCCGGAGAAGGTGAACATCACCACATTGGCCAGCAAGATCAAACCCAACACCAAATTGAGCTTATGCTGCCCCGCAAATTGCACGGGAGCGCCTTGGAACAAACGAAACTTGTAGGTGCCCGAGAGCTTGCCAAATGCAATGACCGAGCCACTGAACGTTACAGCGCCAATGACCGACCCTAAGGCCAGCTCCAGCCGGTTGCCTGCCGGAATAGCCATGCCTTTGGCCGCAATTTGAAAAGCCCAGGGCTCCACCACGGCTGCAATGGCGATAAACACCGCGGCTAAACCAATCATGCTGTGGAAAAACGCCACCAGCTCGGGCATCTTGGTCATCTCTACTGTCTTAGCGCGGTACGCGCCGTAGCCACCACCAACTACCAAGCCCAGCAGCACCCAGCCCATGCCCACCAGGTTGCCATTGGCCAGCTGCACAATCAGCGCTGCGGTGGTCAGCGCGGCAATGGCCATACCCACCATGCCAAACAGGTTGCCCCGGATAGAGGTGGTGGGATGGCTAAAGCCTTTAAGGGCTTGGATAAAACAAACAGAAGCTACCAGGTACAGCAGCGTGACGAGGTTCATGCTCATTATTTGTTCCCCTCAATCTGCGCTGGGGCTTTTTTTTCTTTTTTGCGGAACATCTCCAGCATGCGGCGCGTGACCAGGAAGCCGCCAAAGACATTTACCGCAGCCAGCGCTACTGCCAGCACACCCATGGTTTTGCCCAAATGGGTTTCAGTCAGTGCAGCGGCCAACATGGCACCCACAATGACGATTGCCGAAATCGCGTTGGTCACCGCCATCAGCGGCGTGTGCAGCGCAGGGGTTACTGTCCACACGACGTGGTAGCCGACATAGATAGCCAGTACAAAAATAATAAGGTTAAGGATAGTGGGGGATACGATGTCCATGGTGTTTTCCAAGAATCAGTTTTTAAATTCGATAGGCGGCAAAGTGAACTTGCCTGAGAAAGAGGTTACGCTATCTTTCGCGGCCTTTTGCAGGCCGTGACCCCATAGCACTGCATGCGGGTCAACATCGGCTGGTAAGGTGCCCTCTACGGTACCCGCTAGCCCAGTAAACGAAGGGGCCATCAACGCGCTGATGGTGAGACTGGTGCGGTTAGAGTTTGCGTAGCTGGTCTGCACAATGCCAAGACTTGCTGGCAAAGTGATTTTTTCGGCCTTGATGATGTCAAAAGCTTGAGGTGACCATGCTTTGAGACGGCTTTCTGCCGCTGCAGCTTTGTAGACTCTCAAACAGTCGAAATACCTTTCATTAGTTCCGGTGTTTCCTCTGGCGTAATAAGTCTCAGTGCTATCGCACTTAGGGCTGTAAATCATGCGCGCGTTGGTCATGTCCAAGCCACTGGATGTGCCTTTGATCACTATCAAACCCAGAAGCTCGTTTTTGGGCGACAACTTCATGAGTATTTTGGTTTCGCTGTCTTGCGTTCCAATGATGGCACCTGTGACAGGTATACCTTTGTCCACCAAACTTTTGACCTGCCAGCTATCGTCAAGCTGCTGCAAAGTGGCGCGTCCTATGGACACATCGGCGGCCCACGCTGGTAAGCAGACCATAGCAGTACAAATCAAAAATACTTTTCTTGCATTTTTCATAGCGCACTCCTTTACTTACGTTTTACCTCGCCGCCTTGTGTCATCAGACACGCGGCCACGATATCGTCTTCCATGTCGACTTTCAACTCACTGTCTTTAGGTAATATCAATTTTAAAAAGTCCAGCACATTGCGCGCATACAGGGCAGAGGCATCGGCCCCCACCAGCGCAGGCAAATTGGTTTCGCCCACAATAGTGACACCGTGTTTGACCACCGTTTTGTCCGCCTCTGACAGCGGGCAGTTGCCGCCTACCCCGCCTGGGCCTTTGCCCGCCGCGATGTCGACAATGACGGAGCCGGGCTTCATGGACTTGACCATGTCTTCGGTAATCAAGGTGGGGGCTGCGCGGCCAGGAATCAGCGCAGTGGAAATGACGATGTCGGCCAACGCTACGCGTTTGGCCACCTCGACCGCTTGGCGCGCCAGCCAGCTGGGCGGCATGGGTTTGGCGTAGCCACCTACACCGACAGCGGCTTCTTTTTCTTCGGGCGTGTCGTAGGACACATCAATAAATTTACCACCCAGTGATTCGATTTGCTCTTTCACGCTGGGGCGCACGTCAGATGCTTCGATCACTGCGCCCAAACGCTTGGCGGTGGCAATGGCCTGCAAGCCTGCCACGCCCACGCCCAAAATCACCACGCGTGCGGCTTTTACCGTGCCTGCTGCGGTCATCAGCATAGGGAAAAAACGTTGGTATTTATCAGCTGCCACCATTACGGCTTTGTAGCCGGCAATGTTGGCCTGAGAAGACAGCACGTCCATGCTTTGCGCGCGGGTGGTACGCGGCGCAGCCTCTAGGGCGAAGCCGGTCACGCCGGCTGCAGCCAGCGCGGCCAAGCCGTCGGCATCAAACGGGTTAAGCATGCCCACCAGGGTAGTGCCCGTGCCCATCATGGCCAGCTCTTGGGCTAGCGGAGCGCGTACTTTGAGCACCAGTGGGCAGGCAAAAACCCCGGCGGCATCGCTGATTTGGGCGCCGGCGGCCTCAAAAGCTGCATCGGTCACGCTGGCAGCGGTGCCTGCGCCACTTTGCACCACGATGGTATGGCCTTGGGCGGTGAGTTTTTTAGCTGTTTCAGGGGTCACAGAGACCCGTGTTTCGCCTGCAAGTATTTCGGCTGGTACGCCAATCCGCATGCTGGTCTCCTCGGTAAAAGTAAGAAATATTTATTGACTCAGAGCTTACACGAATTTGCACGCCTTTTACAAAGCGCTAACCCTTGTTGGCACGCTACTTTGGCACCCATGCACCGCTGGGGATGGCGCTTTTGCATAATATGCAGATGACAACTCCAACCACCATCCCGACTGCAGAGCGTTTTAAAC
The DNA here is from genome assembly GCA_043721235.1 of Polaromonas sp. GTDB lineage: Bacteria > Pseudomonadota > Gammaproteobacteria > Burkholderiales > Burkholderiaceae_C > JAAFIP01. The sequence continues at coordinate 4,249 of JAYSRE010000130.1, forward strand.
CCAGCGTGACCGTGGCCGCCGTGATTGAGCGTGCCGGGCTGTTCCTGCTGGTAGAAGAGCACACGCCCGAGGGCCTGCGGCTGAACAACCCCGCTGGGCACCTAGACCCCGGCGAAAGCCCGCAAATGGGCTGCGTGCGCGAAACGCTGGAAGAAACCGCCCATCCATTCAAGCCCACCGCTTTGGTGGGCGTGTATTTGTCACGTTTTCAACGGCCTGCGCGTGCTGGCGCAGCTGCCCAGGACATTACCTATGTGCGGTTTGCGTTTTGCGGCACCGTGGGCGAGCCCATTGCAGGCCAGCCGCTGGACACCGGCATCGTGCGCACGCTGTGGATGCACCCCGACGAAGTGCGCGCCAGCAGCGCACGCCACCGTAGCCCGCTGGTGTTGCAGTGCATGGAAGACTATTTGCGTGGGCAGCGGTTTGCGCTGGAGATGGTAGTCACGGACATTACGGTCACGGGCTAGGAATTACACTGTTTATGGCTATCGCCCAAGGAAATGCTTAATATGCAGCTATTGAATATATAGCTATGCTAAATCGCAATGCACTCACAACCAGCACATGCAGAGAGCTTCATAAAAGTAATCTAGGCGGGTAAAGTACAAAGATGGTGGCAGCTGCGTGAGCAGCGTCAAAGCAGCACCCAAAGCTTAAAAAAGCGCTCTGCAATGCAAAGCGTTTCAGTTCATTACAACTTCGTTTTTTAGCCCGTAAATAGCACGCAGTTCTGTAACAACGCCGCCACAAACATGCTTCTTAATGCGCAATAGAGCGAATTATCGAAAGTGAGGTGCTTTTATTTAGCTGCATAAAGCACTATAAACCTGCACTGTGCTGGCTTTAAAGCCGCACCCATTTTTAACCTACCGGAGAAGACTATGAAAATTCACAACCTGTCGTTGGTTGCCAGTGCTGTACTGCTGGCTTTGTCGGCAAATGCCCAAACTATGGGCGGCCCTGCCCAGGCTGTAGCAGGAGAATGCTATGCCAAGGTCGTTACCCCAGCTAAGTTTGAAGCCAAGAGCGAGCGCGTAGTGTCGGTGCCTGCGTCTAAGCGTTTTGAAGTGGTGCCTGCCACCTACAAAACTATTTCAGAGCAAGTACTGGTCAGCCCAGAATACAAGCGCTTGATTCCTGTGGCCGCCACCTACAAGAACGTGAGCGAGCAAGTTATTGTGGTGCCTGCTGGCACCCGCGAAGAACCCGTGCCTGGCACTTATAAAACTACCAGCGAGCAAGTTGAAGTTGTGGCTGCCAGCAGCCGCCTAGAAGTTATTCCTGGCACCTACAAAACCGTGGAAGAGCGCGTACTGGCCACACCCGAGCGCAAGCAACTCAAAGTAGTGCCTGCCACCTACAAAGTAGTGCAAGAAGAAGTGATTGACCGCCCTGCCACCACCCGCGTAGAAACCACACCTGCAAGCTTTAAAACCGTCACCGAGCAGGTACTTGTCAAGCCAGAATCAGTGCGCTACGAGCCTATCGCTATCCCGCTAAAGCGCATCAGCGAAAAAGCCGTGTTGCGCGGTGCCTCTAGCCGCCTTGAAACCAGCGCCGCCACCTTTAAAACCGTGACCGAGAGCGTAGTGTCCAAAGAAGCCAGCAAGCGTTTGGTGGAAGTGCCCGCTACATACGAGACCGTGACCGAACGCGTCAAAGTGGCCGATGCATCTACCGTGTGGAAACGCGGCCGTGCCTACCTAGGCCAAGCCAAAGAAGTGCGCCCTGTCAAAGGTTTTGCGTTTGATGCCAAAGGCCAAGCCGCTGGCGCCAGCACCCAATATGTCACCAGCGACAATAGCTCTCTGGACGACGACGTGATGTGCTTGGTAGAAGTACCTGAGCGCTTTGAGACGATCACCCGCCGCGTAGTGAAAACACCGGCCAGCGTGCGTGAGGTAGAAGTACCTGCCCAGTACACGACCGTATCGCGCCAGGTGGTAGACAAAGAAGCCACCAGCCGCGAAGTAGCGATTGCAGAAACCACGCAAACCGTAACCCGCCAGGTGATTGACATTGATGCCATGAAAGCCCGTGGCTACAAGCTCAGCGCCGCTGGCGACCTGAGCGAAACCCCCGCAGGCGAAAAAATCCTGCGTGCCTCTGAAGTGGCCAAGCTGACCGGCGGCAGCGCTGCAGGCAAAGCCGCAGGCGACAAATCAGACGGTGCAGAGTCAGGTGCTGAAGGCTATGTGCGCGAGATCAAAATTGCTGCAGTCATGAGCACCGTCACCCGCCAAGTGCTAGACAAACCTGCCAGCACCCGCGAAGTAGAGGTACCTGGCACCACTAAGATGGTCAGCAGCACAGTAGAAGACACCCCCGCCGTAACCACCGAAGTGGTGATTGCCGCCAGCTACAAAAATGTGTCACGCCAAGTGGTAGCCACGCCGGCGTCTACGCGCGAGGTGGTCATCCCTGCGCAGTACAAAACCGTGAGCCGCCAAGTGGTGGACACAGCCCCGTCTACCCGTGCAGTGGCCGTGCCTGCCAAGTACGACACCGTCACCGCCCGTGTAGTAGACAGGGAAGCCAGCGTGCGCGAAGAGCTGGTGCCTGCAGTGTACAAAATGGTATCGCGCCAGGTGGTGGACAAAGAAGCCAGCACCCGCGAAACCGAAGTGCCAGCGCAGTACCAAACCTTGAACTCCAACGCCAAAGTCTCTGAGGCCAAAGAAGAGTGGCGCTCGATTTTGTGCGAGACCAATGCCACACCCAGCAAGATCAAAGAAATTCAACAGGCTTTGTCGACCGCTGGCTACAACCCCGGCCCGATGGACGGCGTGATTCGCTCAGCCACCATGCGCGCTGTCAACGGCTACCAAACCGCCAAGGGCCTGCCCGTGGACGCGTACCTGAACCTGGAGACAGTAAAGTCTTTAGGTGTGGCCGCTAAGTAATTGCTAAATTCCTAACTAAACGCTAAGTTCAAGCCTGGTTGCCGCGAACTGCGCAAAAAAAGGGGAGCCTAGGCTCCCCTTTTGCTGGGTGCTTGGGCTTATCGCACTACGAGCTCTGGATAGTTTTTCCAGGCTGGCATGGCGGGTGACATGGTGCTGGTACTGCGTTTTTGCTTGCCGCTGACTGTGCTGCCTTGGATGCCGTTAACCGCTTTGGTGGTCATGGCAAACTGCAGCGTTGCATAGGCGACTGCATCAGCATTCACGTCCAGTGCAAACAGGTTCACGTTGCCGTAGTTGTCGCAAGCCTTGTGGTAGCAAGGGTCATAAGCGGTGCCAGAAATACCGCCCCATACCTCGGCTTCGGCTACGGTTTTAGTACCTTCAGCGCCGGTGAATAAGCCGCCTGCTGGTATGCCTGCTTCAATGAACGGCCCATAGTCTGAGCGGCCATCAAAGTCGGTGCCTTTGAACGACACGCCGCGCTTGTTGTAGAAGGTCTCAAAGGTTTTTTCAATCCCAGTGGACCCTGCAGGGCCAGCGCCGGAACCTATGCCATCAGAATTGTCGCCGTCGTAGACAAAGAACACATGGCTGGGTGAACCGATCATGTCAAAGTTCAGGTACAGCGCGATTTTTTGTTTCTCAGCCTCTGCCAAGCCTTCTACGTACTTGGTTGAACCTATCAAGCCCGACTCTTCTGCACTCCACAGCGCAAAGCGTACTTTGTTGCGTGGTTTGACCTTGCCCATTTGCTTGGCCACCTCTAATATAGCCGCGCTGCCCGAGCCATTGTCGTTAATACCGCCGCCTGCATCCACCGAGTCTAGGTGGGCCCCTACCATCACTACGTTGTTGGCATCGCCCTCTTTGGATTCCGCAATGATGTTGGTCGTGGTGGCCGTACCGCGCACGGTGCTGACGTTAATCGACAGTTGCAGGTTGGGTATGGCTGACAACTGCTCGCCCACAGTTTGCAGCACCGAGGTAACTACGGCAGTCGACGTAAATTCTGGGCCCATATTGCCGTTAATCAGGCCTGGCTCACGGTTATAAATTACCACCGCCGATGCGCCAGCAGCTATTGCGTTGTTTGCCTTAATTATAAAGTTACATGTGCCGCGTTTAATCAGCGCAATATTGCCAGCGGGGAAGCCTGCAAAGTCCGCTGCCTCACAGCCCAGAATTTGGGACGGCTTACTGACAGTGGCCGTTATTTGGCTGCTGCCAGAGTAACCTATGGCTTTGGTCTCAATTGTTAAAGTGCCTGTGGGTGACACCTGCGTCACGCTGCTGCCTGGCAGCTCGATAAAGCTTAAAAACGCAAACGCTTGCCTTGTGACGTTGTAGCCCGCGTCTTTAAATACCTTCTCAGCATAGTCGGCCGAGTCATTAAAGCCTTTGGTACCCGCTACGCGTGTACCCCCGTTGGCCAAGGCTATGTCGCGCAGCTTGGCTTGGTGCATGCGCACGCCATCTAGCGTAACGCAGGTCAGTAATTTTTTAAAGCTGTTGTTGTTGCGGTCTTTGCAGGCTTTGTTACTTTCGTCTGCAGTCATGTCGTCTGTATTTTCTAGTTCTTTGGTAATTTGCGCTTCCTCTGCCGCAGCCACTGCAATAGCTATTTCGCTTGCCGTAGCTTCTGCGCCTGCTACGGGCTGGCTTGCGTTGTCACCACCGCCACCGCCGCAGGCCGCAGGCCGCAAGGCCCATGCTAATGGCCAAAGCCAAGTACAAGCTTGTCCAAAGTTTGGTAGCGCCTGTTATTTTTTGTCGTATTGAAAACATGTTTCTCACCTTTGCGTGTGTGTAAAGGTACGTAAAAACCAAGCACTTGTGGTGCAGGGCGCGCAACCCGTACCGTAAAGTTGCGGGTTGTGCAGCGTAGCACCCAGGTACCCTGGCGTGCAGCAAACGCGCGCAACATTTACGCCTGTGACCTGTACATACATGCGTGTGAAATTGCAAAACAGCACCCTAAATATGTGACTTAATGATGCCCACGTTTTCTTGTGCAACAACGTGTAGAAAAAGGGTGCAAAACCTACCCCGCCAGCAGCGCGGCGTTGCCCCCCGCTGCGGTGGTGTTGACCGTGATCGTTTGCTCTGCACAAAAGCGCAGCAGGTAGTGCGGCCCGCCTGCTTTGGGCCCCGTGCCGCTTAAGCCTTCGCCGCCAAATGGCTGCACGCCCACCACGGCGCCGATGGTGTTTCTGTTGATGTACACGTTACCAATGTGGGCGGCGTGGGCCAGTAGCTGGGCGCGGCTGTCGATGCGGGTTTGGATGCCCAAGGTCAGGCCGTAGCCCAGCGCATTGATCTGTGCGATCACGTCTTCGGGGTTACCGTCCCAACGCACCACTTGCAGCACAGGGCCAAAGATTTCGGCCTTCACGTCGGCGATGCTTTTGACTTCAAAGGCATGCGGGGCAATCAGGTTAGGGATTAAACCGGCACCCGTGCTTGCTATTGATTTATGAGCTGCTCCCGCACTATCCACGGGCTGAACGAGCGATTTAGCTTCTAATTTGAGGCGCTGGATGTGCTTTTGAATGTTGTCAAAGGCCTCAGCGTCAATCACCGGACCTACATCGGTCGTCAGCTCAGCGGGGTTACCCGCCACCAACTCTTTAGCAGCACCTTGGATCATCTCGATCACGCCATCGGCGATG
>JAYSRE010000131.1:0-9821 GCA_043721235.1 Polaromonas sp.
TGCCGCCGGCCCTGGCAGGGGCCTTGGTTTAAAAAGTTTCCGAATACCACCCGGTTTATACGGGAGGCTGGAAATTACAGAAAGAATGTTGCACTAACGCTTGGCCTGGACGGTGCCGCTGAATTGCACCGCCCTAAAATGGGTTATTTCCATAGTTTTCCGCACAAGCCGCGGTACAGGAAGCTAGTTGACGGCACGGCTGGCGTGGTGCCCGCAGGTTCTGCAGATACGGCCAGCTCTACAGCTGGGAAAAAAACTTTTTCGGCCGTATCGCTAATGGGCATGTTGACAAACTTGCCCCCAGGAACAAAGCCAATGCCACTAACCTGCTGGTCTTTGTCAATACGCCAAAGGTACAGGCGCTGGTTCGCTGGAACTGCAACTGGGGTAATGAGCTTGATGTCTACAGATTTGCTGTGCCGCAGGCTGGATACAATCAGACCGGGCTTGCCTTGTGCTGTGCCTAGTACGCCTACGTAACTTTGGGGCAACTGGGCGTGGTCAGCACCTTGGAACTGCGCGCGCCACAGTGTGGGGGTGATACCTCCAACCATTAAACCCACCACCAGCGCGCCCATGGGCAGGGGCATCAGCCAGCGCCGTCACCACGACCTGTGTGCATTGCCAGTGGGCGCAATGCCGCTGCGCTGCTCAATGGCATCCCATACGGCTGACCGCGGTGCCATAGGGGTCAGGGTTATGAGCAAAGGCGATAGGCGTTGTGACCAAGCCGCTACCGCTTGAGCGGCAGCTGGGTTGTGCCGCAGCAGGGTTTCAAAACGCGCCCTTGCCTTACCTTGCAGTGTGCCTAGCACATAGCTGGCAGCCAGCCGGTTTACCAAAATAGAATTGCGGTACCAGTTCATGGCAAAGCTTCCATACAACCATGCAGGCGAAGCAAGCCGCGGCGGGTCCAGGCTTTGACGGTGCCTAGTGGTCGGCGCATGCGCTGGGCTATTTCCAGGTGCGTGAGGCCTTCGTAGAAAGCCAACAGCACGGCCTGCCTTGGGTTATTGTCTAAACGCTCCAAGCACTGGCCCAACTGCGCGCCATGTTCTTGGGCTAGCAGTTGCTCAATGGGTGAATAAGTGTGGTCGGGCGCATCATGAAATTGCTCTTGGCCATCGGCATCTTCCCAGTGCAGTGGTGTTTCGGGTTTTTTCTTGCGTGCCATGTCTATTGCCCGGTGACGCGTAATAACGCATAGCCATGCCAGCGTGTGGGTTTGGCCTGGTGCATGGGGCACGCCGGTGGTATTGCGCCGCCATAGTTTGATAAATACTTCTTGCAGCACATCTTCAGCCAAATCGCGGTCTTGCAGCACGCGCCAGGCTACCGCCATAAGCTGCCCTGCAACTTGTTGGTACAGTGTCTTGAGTGCGGCTGCATCGCCTAACGCAATGCGTGCCAGCAGGCCTTCGATGGTGGTAGGCGCGGTCATGTTAGCGCTTGGTGCCGGGCACTTGCCCAACCAGTTGCACGGGCGCTCCCGCAGCCAGGGAGAACTGCTCGCGAATCGCGTTGAAGCTGGGCAGGCGCACATCTTCAAAATCACCCCAACGCAGCGGTGGTGGCAAATCACCATAGACTTCGCGGGGTGCATGCAGGCAGGCGTATTGGGCGGCAGGGTTAATGTTGAAGGCAGCGCGTCCGGGCAAAACGATGGCTTTGCCGGGGCTTAAGCGCGAATCCCGGGTAAAGCGGTTGGGGAAGATACGCTGGATGCGCCCACTAACACCGTCTTGTGCGTAGCAGTACACATAGCCTGCACGCGCCACTTCAATGGTCAGACTGGCAGGTGCTGTGTTTTTTCCGCTAACGGGCACAGGAGCGTTGAGTGTGACGACCAGCGGTGGTGCACCAACTTGTGTGCCAGCAGGGGATTCGGACAAAGGCGCTATGGTTGCTGCAGGTGGTATTTGCGCAGTGGCGCTAGTTTGCAGGCTACTGGCGGTAGAAGTGGTGGCAACCGCAGTGCTGGTTCTGACAGGCGCAGCCAAGGGGCCGCGCGGTACGGAAGTGGTCACGAATTGTTTAAAGAAATTCTGATCAACCGGCCCTGAACCGGGCAGCTTCATGGCAGTGCGGTAGCTTTGCAGCGCGGTGGAGAACGCACCATCGCTTACTGCGTCCAATGCACCGTCGTAGTAGCGCCGTTCACGCATGCGTTCTTTGAAGAAAACTACACGTTCTTCGTCATCCATGCTCAGGTACCAGTCGTCCATTTCACGCTGTATTTCGGGGTCTGAGTCAGGCGTGCCCAAGCATTGCCAGTAGGGTGCTCGAATCAATTTGCCCACTAGCTCGACCGAGGCCAATTCAATCATGTTGCGGGCCGCCTGCGCAGGGCCATCAGCGCGCGATGAAGCAAAGGCAAAAACCAAACCGATCCCTGGGTTCACCAGCTTGGCCAGTCCATCTCCTGCGCTGGCATCGCGGCTGGCAATAACGGTTGTATTTTTAGACGATACACCGGGCATTAGCGTCATGGTTGAAGTTTCTACTACAGCTGCATCAAGCCCAAGTGCCGAAAACTTCGTGTCCGAACCCAATCGAATTCCAAACAGAGACTCCGCTAAGGAAGCTCCAAAGGAGGTGCTGGATTTTTTTACCGATTCATCGAACTGGCTGATGGTGCCGCGAATGTTGTACTGTGGAATGACAGCGAAGGCGGTGGACTTTTGTGCCTGCTGGAGAAACTGCGTCAGGTTTTGCTGGTCACTGCCGAACACTGACAAGCGCACACCCCGTGATTTGCGGCTCATGTCCGAAATGGCTGAAGTCAACATATCACGGCCTGAGACCGGTACCTTCTGCGTCGCATCGCGAAACTCTTCCATCATCATGCTCACATCCCGCGTTCCGAGGTTGAACATCATGTCGTCCATGCAGCGCAGCGCAGGCGTGAAATTGGTGATATTGCGCTGGGCTCGGTCTGTAGGGTTGGAGGTACTGCGCACCTCGTTCAAAGTGGCGGTGCTGGGGGTATTCGCACAGCCCGTTAGCATAAGCAACCCCATGGCGATGCCCACGATGGATTGGGGTAGGGATGGCATAGGGGTGCTCCTGTGTGGCTGGTGCTGCGCTGGATCAGTTACGGCTGACCGGAAACCCGAAGTGGCGGAAATTGTCGGCACCGTTGTTCACATCAAGCTTCCAGCGCCCTAGTTGGGTCTGGTATTGCGCATTGGTCATGCCCGCTGGCTTAGTATTGCCCACGCCATTGATGCCGATGCATTTGTCGGTGTTGGCACCTTGGTCATCCACACGCAACGTCCAAAATGCATCGCAATCGGCCGCCACCCGCTGTGGTTTTTCACAATAGATACCTCGGCCATCGCCGCTACTTGCACCTTTTGAATAATTGCTTGGGCAAGAGACACCTTTGGCTTCGCTGTCAAGCGGATTGAATATGGCACCTTGCGGAAACTCATATTTCCTAGCTTGCATCACGAAAATATCGCGGCCGCCAGGGGTATCTTCTCTAGTCCATCCAGTTTGCGGGTCTCCGGGTAGGAGAATTGGTTTAGGCGCACCTGCATTGGCCCGGCTTGTCGGGTCGGTACACATGTCAGGGCCGGTCCTGACAGTTTGAGTCAACCCATTGATAAAGCCACCGATTCCGTTGCTAAAGTTAAGGCAATTCGATTCGCGCGTAACTTTTTCAGACACATAGCATTTCAAGTTTGTGCTGCTGGCATTTCTTTCAGCAGTGGTGCCTGGGCGGCAGCTTACGCCGTTTTCCTCAGCTGCCATGGCAGGGGAGGACATTGAAAAAACGGCAACAGCTGCCGCTGCAATTTGGGTAAAAAAATTTGATTTCATGGTGAATTTCAAAAAAAGTTTTGAATAAATTGGGTGATGGATGATGTTGGTCTAATGAATAAACCGTGTACTAGTACTTTGCAGCGCCCGGTGTAGCTACGCCACCAGCAACGCCAGGGCTTACTACGCGCCACACGCCGCCGCTACCGTCACCGTTCTTATCGCCAGGCTGACTGTCACCCACAAAGTAGTACAGCGGCATGCCTTTGACAGTCCACTGGCGCGCTCCGTTGGCATCTATCAGACCAAAGTCACCTTGCGCAGTGGCTCCGGCCTTGGCAGTGAAGGCGGGCCAAGCCGTCAGGCAGCTTGCGTTGCAGTTGCTTTTGCCAGGTGTGTCTTTATCAAAAGTGTAGACAGTGCGGCCTGCAGGGTCAGCCAGTACACCAGCTTTCACTACTGGCTGGCCATGCGCAGCAAACGAAAATAAAGTCGCCATGGCAGAAAAAGTAATCACTAAAAATTGATTTTTCTTCATTTCAAATCCTCTGGAAGGGTTAAGTTGAGTAGAGCGAAAAATTGCGCTCTGTGTGTAGAACGAGACCGTTTATGTTTTGGATGCAGTGCCTCCAAATTTATTTACGAATATTTTTCTGAAGTGCTTTGACTTTTCCATACCCACCTCTTGTTTGTGCTCAATGTGAGCGAGGTATACGCCGTGCCGGGCTGGCAAGGTAACCCCATAGAGGTGGATTATTCGGATGTCTAGCTGTGCTAGATAGCCCCAAAATTGGGGTCAAACTGCAACTTAAATGCGACTTAGTGCACGCTAAGCGGATTTATGCAGGACGCACTGGCGGACTTTTTCAATTGCGCAGTTTTTCAAATGGCTGCAACCAACAGCGGCAGCACCAACCGCGTGTGTGTGCCCTGCGCAGTGCTGCTAATGTCCAACTCAGCGCCTATGACGCGGGCCCTCTTGCCCAAGCTGTTAAGGCCCTTGCCACGCGAGCTATGGCGCGCGGCTTCTACCTCAAAACCACAACCGTCGTCGGTAATGTTGACCACCATTTGCGTAGGGGTATTCATGACACTGATGCTGAGTGTTTGTGCCTAGGCGTGCTTTAGCGTGTTGGTGATGGTTTCTTGAATGATGCGCAGCACCGGCAACTGCTGCTCAATGGCAAGCTGCAAGTTATCTTGCAGCTGCGCTGTGTCCCAGAGCAGAGTAATGCCGGCAGACTTTAGCCGTGGCTCCATGCGAAACCTGAGGTTACCTAGCGCCAGCGGCAACGAATCGCGTGAATCGGTAGAGGTGTCGATGGCCAAGCGCAGGTCATCAATACAGCCGCGTAGCAGTTCGTAGGTTTGCGCAGGGCTAAGCTCGCCGCCCTGGGCCAGCGCCAACGAACTGACCAGTTGTGAGCCCAAGCCATCGTGCATGTCCTGCATAATGCGGGCGCGCTCTGCGGTTTGTGCCTGGGATGCCTCGATGGCACGCAACATACTGTGGCTTAATTCCAGTGCGAGCGTTTTTTCTCGAACACGCGCATCCAGCGATTGCGCCAGATCATAGGCTTGTGTTTGTGCTTCACCAAAGCGGGTAAACAAGTTCAGTGCTACCGCCAAAAACAAGATCGGTCCGCCAAAATGAAGGTTGTTTGGCCAGCTGTAGCTCAGTGCATCGCGCAGGGTAATCCAATCTAAAGCACCAAGTAGGTAAACCGAAAGTGAAGCGTAAAACAGCAATCTCGTGCTGAAGCTGCGCTCTCGCTGTGAAACGCTGTAAAGTACTTTCAAAATGTAGCCGCCCATCAGCAGCAGTGCACCATAAACTATGATCGTAACAATTGAATATTGCGAGCTGTCAGCGGCCCACAGAGACAAGGGTGCTGCCAGCGCGAACAACCAGATCACGCGCTCAACCTCCAGCAGCTTTTGCCCAGCGAAGCGTATTACAAAGAGCAAGATGAGCACGAGCGTCCAGATTAACGCCGTGGACGTAAGTAACTCCCAATAAACAGTTGGCATTGGCACCTCGGTAACAAGATAGTTCGTATTGTTTACAGTCCAAAAAATACCTGCGGCACCAAAATACCCGTATGCACTGGGCCAGCCTTGAAGTGCCCACGCTAGCAGCGCCATCAGGCTCAAGCCCAGAGTGATGGTGGTAGTTATTTTTACAGTGCCAATTTGCCAAAACTCGCGCGCTTTCCACTGCGCTGTGATAGCTTCGTTACCGCCTATGTACACCTCTGATAAACCGCCTTTATTTTTGATATAGGCTTTCAGGCGAACATGTACGGTGTTGTGGCCTACCTTGAGTAAATTGGTTGGTACTGAAAACAGTTGCGGGCGATACCATTGGCGGCTTAAGGGTTCTGTAAAGTCACCATTACCGCCTATATGCTGCCCATTAATATAGACCATACCGCTCATACTGAGCCGGGGTATGTAGATGGCGTGCATAACAAGTTGTGCGGGCGTGAGCGCAAAGCTGAGCCTGTACCATGCAAAGCCGCCTACGCTAGGCCGCGTTTGATCCCAATTATCAGGCAGGCTTTGGGTTTGCCAACGGGCATTGTGCGGCGGAATTTCTGCCGTATCGTCGATCAATATTTGTGCAGTATTTATTTGCACAGTGCTCTCTTTAGTTAGGCCGTGGTTCGAAAAGTCGATCAATGTAAAAGTTGCAGCCACTGCAAGCATAAAGACGGCTAAAAATGCCCATATTTTTTGTCGCAGGCCGCGCCTAAAAACACCGTGTGGAGCGGCGATACCGTGCTGCTCCGTGGGTGTGTCGCCTAGCTTCAAAGGAGGCCGCGCTGTCGCGCTTCAAACACGGCTTCACCCCGCGAGTTGACCTCTAGTTTGCGGTACACACGGCGCAGGTAACCTGTTACTGTGTGCCAGGTGATGTCTAGCACGCCTGCAATTTCGTCATAGCTCAGGCCTTTTTCTATCAACCGCAGGACTTCGTTTTCTCGTTCGCTGAGTGGATTGATCATGTTAACTTTTACCAGCTCTTGGCTTGCAGATAGCTGCGCCCCCAGCACCTGCGAACTAGGGCTGGAGCGAAATTGCTGCAGCAAGCGTCGCGCCACACTGGGGCTGATAGGCGAGCCACCAGCCGCCAGTTCAGCGATATGCAGGGCAATCTCTCCTTCGGAGGCATCCTTGAGCAGATAGCCGACAGCACCAGCTTTGAAGCTGCTAAGAATATGCTCTTCGTCGCCAAAAACTGTTACCACCATGCTTAGGGCTTCAGGCTGGTTAACGCTAAGCCAGCGGATAAAGTCACGGCCATCGGCATCTGGCAAGCCAAGATCTACCAGATATACCTGCGCAGCATGGGTTTGTGCAAGTTGCATAGCTTCTTGCACAGAGTCCACACTGAAAGCTAGCTGCAAACCCAAATCAGAGCGTACCGCTTGCTCTAGCAACCGGCGCACATGGACTTCGTCTTCCAGTATGGCTACATTGATGGGCATCACAGCGGTGCCCAAGCGCTTGTGCACTGGGTCAGATGGTAAGCCGGGTGTAGAAGCCATTGCAGCAGCTTAACTGCATGCATGTGGTGTGACAAGCTCGTTTGATCCTGCAGCCACCCCCAAAATTGGGGGCAGCGAGACTTTTGATACACCTCTAGGCTGTGAGCGACTTTATGACCAACGGCGTTAAACATTTTTCTAGTTGCTTGTTAGAGTTTTTAATCAGCAACAAAGTCTACGAATATTGGCTAAATGGTGCTCATCTATGAGGTAGATGAAAAAATAAGTAAAAATGCACTGTTGGTTGTTTATTATATTAACATTTCATATGCAAAATGGCCTATCGCCCAAGGAAATGTTAAGTAGTTAGCTATTATTTTAGTAGCGTTTAGAATTTTCAACGTACTAAATAGCAGTCTGGCTGCAGCCAGGGCAGCCGCTTTGATTAGCCACTCAAACCGACATAGTTCTCTGCCAGCATAGTTTGTGCGGCTTGCGAACCCATCAGGTAGCTTAGCTCGGCTTCTTGCATTTTTTGGCCAAAGCCTGTGCTGTCGGGAAAGCGGTGCATCAGCGAGGTGAGCCACCAGCTAAAGCGTTCTACCCGCCATATTTTGGCTAGGGCACGCTGGGAATAGCCGTTCAACCCGGCGTGTGATTGCGCGGTGTAGAAGTCGGCCAACGCTTCAAATAGCATCTTCACGTCGCTGGCGGCCAGGTTGAGCCCTTTGGCCCCGGTGGGTGGCACGGTGTGGGCCGCGTCTCCGGCTAAGAACAGCCTGCCAAAGCGCATGGGTTCAGCCACAAAGCTGCGCAGCGGGGCGATGCTTTTCTCAATAGAGGGGCCGGTGATGATGCGGCGGGCTGTGTCTTCGTCCAGCCGCAGTTTGAGTTCGGTCCAAAAACGTTCATCGCTCCAGTCGGCCACGGTGTCGGTTATGGGGCATTGCACGTAGTAGCGGCTGCGATGCAGGCTGCGCATGCTGCACAGGGAGAAGCCGCGTGGGCTGTGGCCATACACCACAGCGTGTGGCGATACGGGCGGTACGTCAGCCAACACGCCCAACCAACCAAACGGGTATTCTTTGCCAAATTCGGTGATGCTGCCTGCGGGCACGCTGGCGCGGCTGATGCCATGAAAACCGTCGCACCCGGCGATAAAGTCGCACTCAATGGTGTGCTCGTGCCCGCTATGCTCGTGCCCGCCAAGCTCGTGCCCGCCTAGCGTGTAATGCACCACCGGGTGGGCCGTGTCAAATTGCTGCAACACCACGTCTTTGGCTTCGTAGACGGTGCTGCGGCCTACCTTGGCGCGGTGCTCCATCAGGTCTTTGGTTACTTCGGTTTGGCCGTAGGCAGTGACTACTTTACCGCTGGTGTGCTGGCTTAGCTCGATTGAGTGGCGTTGGCCGTTAAACACCAGATCTAAATGGTGGTGCTTAATGCCTGCAGCATGCACACCCGCCGCCACGCCCGCTTGTGCCAGCGTGTCCACCGTGGTTTGCTCCAGTATGCCGGCGCGAATGCGGCTCAGCACGTAGCTGGCGCTTTGCCGTTCGAGAATGATGTTGTCGATGCCAGCTTGGTGCAACAGCGCGCCCAATAAAAGGCCAGCAGGGCCTGCGCCGATGATGCAAACTTGGGTGCGCATGGCAGGCCTAGCCTCGGTGGGAAATTTCAATCACCAGGCTGCGTGCAGCCAATGTGTCGATCATGGCCTGGGCTTTGCTTCGGTTGGCAGCGTCTAGGTTGGCATCCCACTCGTCCAGCAAATACACTGCTGACCGAGTTTGCTGCACGATCTCGGTCAGCGACTGCAACTGCCGCTCACCCGATGAAAAACCAGTGGATGCGCCGCCGCCCTCGGTGCTCTCAACGTCTTCTGCGCCTTCTGCGCCTTCAGTGCTAAGGGTTTCGTCGTCCTTTTCTTCTTCTTTGGCCATTTCTGCAACGGCAAATTCAAACGCCAGCTTGGTGCTGGTAGGCCAGTAGTAAGCATGGGCACCCATCTGCTGTTTCAGCGCGGCCAGTAGGGTCGATTTACCCGCACCGTTGCTGCCGCGCACCTGCACTACGCCGCGCTGCAACTGGGGCAGCATGGCGCAGGCGGCTTCAAAGGTGGTCAAGGGCAAGTGGGTGGGCACTTGCGCTGGCGGCGCTTTGCCTGCAGCGTCATGCGCAGAGTCACCCGATTGCGGCGGTAAATACACCAGGTGCAGTTTGTCCATGGCAATACGGTCATTGAAATCTACATCTGCCTGCGCCTGCATGGCTTGGCTGGCACCTGCCATGCGCGTCCACAGGGCTTGCATGTCGTTCCAGCCTGCAGCCAGGTCGTGCACGTTGTACGACAGCTCGATTTGCCTTGGCAAAGTAGCGGCCAGTGCAATCAGCAAGGCCGTGTTTTGCGCGTTGTGTCCTGCTACATAGGCCAGGTAAGCCATGATGACCATCAGCGAGGCTATGCCGCTGGCCGATGCCAAACCTTGTTTGGCCATGATGGCGCGAATTTGCGCCCGCAGCGCCACCCGCAAACGCTTTTTAAAGCCTGCATGCCAAACCCTG
>JAYSRE010000132.1:0-30692 GCA_043721235.1 Polaromonas sp.
ACGCTGCGGCTCACACAGCATTTCAAAGCCGACCATAAACTTGCGCACCGAGGCAGAGCGCAACAGCGGCGGGTAAAAATGGGCATGCAGTTGCCAATGCGCGTTGGCGTTGGCGTTGGCGTTGGGTTTTTCTTCAACACTAAACGGGGCAAAATGCCAGCCCATGGTGTAGGGGAAAGCGCAGTCAAAAAGCCGGTCGTAGCAAGCAGTCAACTGCTTGAGTACAAGCGCCAGGTCGCGGCGTTGCGCGGCAGACAGGTCTTGCATCCTGGCTACTGCCGCTGTGGGCAACAACAGTGTCTCATAGGGCCATGCGGCCCAGTAAGGCACTACGGCCAGCCAGTGCTGCGTTTGCACCACCACGCGCGCGCCATCAGCCAGCTCGCGTTGCGCGTAGTCCAGCAGCATGCTGGCTTTATGCTGCGCATGGTAATCGCGCTGGTGCTGGTCTTCTGTCGCCAGCGTGTGCGGCACATAGTGGCTGGCCCAAATTTGGCCATGCGGGTGCGGGTTAGAGCAACCCATGATGGCACCTTTGTTTTCAAACACCTGCACCCACATATGGTTACGCGAGAGCTCGCTGATTTGTGCTTGCCAGGTGGCGATCACACTTTCAATCTCTAGCACGCTCAAGTCGGCCATGCCTTTGCTGTGGTCGGGTGAGTAGCACACCACGCGGCAACTGCCGGTGGCGGTTTGGTGGTCGAATAAATCATCACGCTGTGCTGCGCTGGGCGGCTCGGTCGCAGACTCTGCATTTTGCTGCATCAATGCAGCAAAATCGTTGTTGAACACAAAAGTGTCGGTGTAAGCCGGGTTACGCTCGCCCGTTACCCTCTGGTTGCCTGCACACAGGTAGCACTGTGGGTCGTACTTTGGCCGCTGCGTGGTGTCAGGTGCTTCTTGCTGGCCTTGCCAAGGTCTTTTGGCGCGGTGCGGCGAAACTAAAATCCACTCCCCAGTCAAGGGGTTGCGGCGGCGATGGGTTTGTTCGGAGAGTTTGAGCACGTCAACCACCAGTATTTAATACAGAGACACGATCTTAAAGATCCATAATCATATTAGTAATATTATTATCAAACCCTCGTGAAAACCCTTAGAGTAGTATTTATTTGCAATCCAGTCCGCTGCGGTATATTGTGCAAACGCGCTGGTTCGGTCTTAATATGAAAGGCAGACCGTTCATTTTTAGGACCCCTGTATCTGCTGGTATGGGCAGTTGCAACAACCCGTTGATTGAAAATATTATTGTCACACCATGGCCAGGACACGAACTACCGATAAAAAAAGTGCCCAAGCACAGCTAGGCCGCACACCGCGCCCTACCATGACCGACGTTGCCAAGCTGGCGGGCGTATCACAGTCGACCGTGTCGATGGTGCTGAACAATGTGGCCAGCGCCCGGCTGTCCCCCGAAACACGCAGCAAAGTGCTGGATGCAGCACTGAGTTTAGGCTACCAGTTGTCACAGGCGGCCCGCATCAACCCTGCGCAGTTGTTGCAGTCGCTGCAGCTACCGCAGACCAAATTGTCGGGTACCCGGCAGCGGCGTTTGATTGTGTATTTGGTAGACGAAATTTCTACCAGCCCACACCCAGTGGTCAGTGTGGACGGCGCGCGCAATGCAGCCTGGGAGCACGATTGTGTTTTAAGCGTTGCCGTAACCCATGGCAACCCAGAACAAGAAAGGGCCATCATTGAAAACGCCCTTACCCACCCTTTGTTGCTGGGTTTTATTTACTCTACGATTTACACCCGCCGGGTGCAGCTGCCGGCAGAGCTAGAGCACACACCCACGGTGCTGCTCAACTGCCACGATGAAACGCACAAATACCCCACCATCATCCCTGGCGAGCTGACGGGTGGGCATGCCGCTACCGACCACCTGATAGCCGCTGGCCACAAACGTATAGGGTTTATCAATGGTGAGCCGTGGATGGAGGCGGCCAAAGACCGCCTTAAAGGCTACCGGCGCGCGCTGGCTACAGCCGACTTGGCTTTTGACCCGGCCATGGTGCGTGACGGCGACTGGATGTCAGGGACAGGGTTTGAGGCCACTTTGTCGCTAATGCAAGAGGTACGGCCGCCCACCGCACTTTTTTGTGCCAACGACCTGATGGCCATAGGCGCACTGGAAGCCATTAAAAGCCTGGGCCTGAAGGTGCCTGAAGATGTCTCGGTGATGGGCTATGACGACCAAGAAATATCGCGCCACACCCGGCCACCGCTGACCACCGTGCTGCTGCCCAACTACGAAATGGGCCGCAGTGCGGTTGAGTCCTTGCTGCACGAAGTACACCAAGACGATGCAACGTATGCCGCCCAGGGTTCTAGACCGCGCCGACTGTTGATCAAGGTGGACTGCCCTGTCGTAGAGCGGCAAAGCGTAGCCCAGATCACTGCATGAAACTCGAACTGAGCGCCATCACGCTGCCGCACGGCATCACCCTGAGCTGCCGCGCCATGGGCGAAATAGGGCTACCGGTGCTGGTTTTTTTGCATGGCTTTCCTGAGGGCGCTTTCGTCTGGGACGGCCTGCTGGCACACTTTGCACAGCGCGGCTACCGCTGCATAGCGCCCAATTTGCGCGGCTTTGAGGCATCTTCCGCACCCGCAGAACTCAGCGCCTACAGAGCCAAACATTTAGTGCAAGACATTGCAGCCTTGGTAACCCAGGTATCGCCTGCCCAACCGCTGGCAGCCTTGGTTGCGCACGACTGGGGCGGTGCTGTGGCTTGGAACATGGCCAACCAAATGCCGCAGCGTATGCGCAAGCTGTGCATCATTAACTCACCCCATCCAGGCACTTTTTTGCGCGAGCTGCAGCACTCTGGCGCGCAGCAGGCAGCCAGCGGGTACATGAACTTTCTCATCCGCCCCGACGCTGAGAGGCTACTTGCCGAAGATGACTACCGCCGCCTGTGGGAGTTTTTTACCAACATGTCAGCAGCCCAAGGCCCGCATGCCTGGCTGACCGATGCTGTCAAGGCGCAGTACCGCAGTGTGTGGAACCACGGCCTGCAAGGCGGCTGCAACTACTACCGCGCCTCTCCGCTGCGCCCGGCCACACCCCAAGACGCAGGTGCCAATGCCATCACGCTGCCCAAAGACATGCTCACGGTGCAGGTGCCTACCCAAGTCATCTGGGGCATGAACGATATTGCCCTGCCCAGCAGTTTGATTGATGGGCTGGACGAGTACATACCCCAACTAGAACTGCACCGCATTGCAGGTGCCACGCACTGGATTATTCATGAGCAACCTGATTTGATTGCCAGGTTATTGGCTGGATTTATAGATAACTAATTTTGCTCGGACTATGCCGACTTCCTGTCAAGGATGCGTGCGGAAAGCTCCCGTGTAGTCAGTGAGCTGGGCCAGCGCGGGGCACTGCGCGCCAATGTTCCGCAATCTGAGCTGGCCGATCTGCACTGGCTTACTGCGCTGCCTGATCAGCACCACCGGCTGTGCGAGCAGGCCATAGTACTATTAAATTAATAGCTAACTATTGAGTATTTCCTTGGGCGATAGGGCTAAAACGCTCCTAAAAATCAATTCCGCGCTGCAAGACTCAATAAAACCCCGGCTCGCCAGGCGGACGGGTTTTAAATCGCTTGTGCACCCAGTAGTATTGCTCCGGCATGGTGCGTATGTAGGTCTCTAGTTCTGCATTCATGCGCGCTGTGTCGGCCACGGCATCTTTAGTGGGAAAGTTGTCCCATGCAGGCATTATTTGCACTTCGTAGCCAGTGTCCGTCAAGCGCGTGATTGCGGGTACCACCTTGGCGCCGCCCAGGCGGGCAAAGCGGGACAGCGACGGCACCGTGGAAGTTGGTATGCCGAAAAACGGTACAAAAAACGTTCCGTCACTGCCAAAGTCCATGTCGGGCAGCAAATACAGGGGCTCACCCGCCTTGAGCGATTGGGCAATCTCGCGCACGCCCTCAATGCGGCCAAACAAACGCGACACGCCAAAGCGCCGCCTGCCGCGCAGCATCCATGCGTCCACCACTTTGTTGGACTGGTCGGTGTAGATAGAGGTGTATTTGCGCGGAATCAGCATCATCACCGCGCAACCGCAAGCGTCCATGCCCATAAAGTGAGGGCCCAAAATAATGGTGGGGGCAGTGCCTTGCAGCTCATGCACGGAGCCCACCACTCTCAAACGGCGCGCTACTACCGCAAGCGGTGCGTGCCACAGCCAACTTCTGTCGAACCAGGCTTTGCTAAAGTTAATAAATACTTTGGGCACCAATGCCTGTATTTGTTGGCCAGACAGTTCTGGAAAACACAGCGTGAGGTTGATGCGCACAACTTTGCGGCGAGAGGCAATCACCCCATACAGCAGCCACCCTACTGCCCAGCCCAGTGCCCGTATCCAGCCCAATGGCAACCACGCCAAAGCGCGCATAAAGGCAATTCCAAGGTGGGACAAAATAGCGCTCACGGGTCAGCTTGGATTAGGTGGGTGCTTTGGCGCTGCCCGCCGGCTGTTTGTAGCGGGCATAGCCCCACAAGTACTGCGTTGGGCACTGGCGAATTAAGTCTTGCATGGCCTGGTTGATCTGCGCTACTGCTTGCGCTAAATCATCTGAAAGTGGCGCTTTCAAGGATGAAAAATGCAACCGGTAACCCCGCCCCCAAGATAAGCGTTCACCCCAGAGTAAGAACACCGTGGCACCGGTTTGCTGCACCAAGCGGGCTGCTAGCGTCATGGTATATGCGTCGCGGCCAAAAAAGGGCGACCAGAGCCCCAAGCCGTCTGGCGGCACCTGGTCGGGCAGCAAGCACACCGCCCGGCCTGACTTTAAAGCTTTGATCAACTGTTTAACCCCTGCCAGCGTGGTGGGCACGGCTACTACGCCGGGGCGGTTACGCGACAACTCAACTACGGGTGCCATCCAAGCCTTGCGAGCGGGCCGGTACATCACCGTGATATCGCCAAACTTAGGCGCGTAGCGCTCTGCCCAGCCCTGGCCAGTAACTTCAAAGCACCCCAAGTGCGGGGTTAAAAAAAGTACGCCTTTGCCTGCGGCGTAGTGGGCATCGAGCTCGGGCGCATT
This sequence comes from Polaromonas sp., assembly GCA_043721235.1. Classification (GTDB taxonomy): domain Bacteria; phylum Pseudomonadota; class Gammaproteobacteria; order Burkholderiales; family Burkholderiaceae_C; genus JAAFIP01. Next base: position 5,064 of record JAYSRE010000132.1, read on the forward strand.
GGCCCACTGCAGCGGCACGGGTTTGCCCATCCACAGCCTGGGCAGCTCGGCCGACATACGGCCTGCATGGCCGATGGCGGCACGCACCTGGGCTGCGCGGTAGCCCGCTTGGCCTGCGTTACTGACAAAGCGGGCACGGTATACACCCGATGCCAGGTAGGCAAGCCAGCCCAGGCAGGCCCCCGCGCCGTGTAACAACCACAGGGGCAGCAGCGAAAAAAAGCGAAACAACAGGGTCATCAAAACAGTTAAAATAAATGCATCGCCGAGTTATGAACTACTTGCGGGGCGATGTAAAACTCATCCGCTAAAGCGTTCGCCAAGGGCTCCCAACATCGGTTGAAAGCTGCGGCAACGCGGTTTTATTAACTTTTATGTCAACTTATGGAGTTTATCTAAATGGCGAACGATTTCTTATTTACCTCTGAATCTGTTTCTGAAGGCCACCCCGACAAAGTTGCGGACCAAATCTCAGATGCAATTTTGGACGCGATTTTTGCGCAAGACCCACGCAGCCGTGTAGCCGCCGAAACCTTGACCAACACCGGCTTGGTGGTGCTGGCCGGAGAGATTACCACCAACGCGCATGTAGACTACATCCAGGTAGCGCGCGACACCATCAAACGCATTGGCTATGACAACACCGAGTACGGTATTGACTACAAAGGCTGCGCAGTGATGGTGTGCTATGACAAACAGAGCAACGACATCGCCCAGGGCGTAGACCACGCCTCTGACGACCACCTCAACATTGGTGCGGGCGACCAAGGCCTGATGTTTGGCTATGCGTGCAATGAAACCACCGAGCTGATGCCCGCGCCGATCCACTACGCACACCGTTTGGTTGAGCGCCAGGCCATGCTGCGTAAAAGCGGCAAACTGCCGTTTTTACGCCCTGACGCAAAAAGCCAAGTGACCATGCGCTACGTGAACGGCAAACCGCACAGCATCGACACGGTGGTGCTATCGACCCAGCACGACCCCAGCCAAAGCGAGTCCGCTACCAAAATGAAAGCTTCGTTCAATGAAGCCATCATTGAAGAGCTGATCAAGCCAGTGCTGCCCAAAGACATGGTCACCAAAGACACCCGCTATTTGATCAACCCCACAGGACGTTTTGTCATTGGTGGCCCGCAAGGCGACTGTGGCCTGACGGGCCGCAAAATCATTGTAGACACCTACGGTGGTGCCTGCCCGCACGGCGGAGGTGCTTTCAGCGGCAAAGACCCGTCCAAAGTAGACCGCTCAGCCGCCTACGCAGCCCGTTACGTGGCCAAGAATATTGTGGCGGCAGGTTTGGCTACGCAATGCCAAATTCAAGTGGCCTACGCAATTGGCGTGGCCAAGCCGATGAACGTTACCATTTACACCGAAGGCACGGGTGTGATCAGCGACGAGGCGATTGCCGCTTTGGTCAACGAACACTTTGACCTGCGCCCCAAAGGCATTATTTTGATGCTGGATTTGCTGCGCCCGATCTACCAAAAAACCGCAGCCTACGGCCACTTTGGCCGCGAAGAGCCCGAGTTCACTTGGGAGCGTACCGACAAAGCAGCGCTCTTGCGCGACGCTGCCGGGCTGAAATAAGCCTGCACAGACAATGCAGCTGCAAACACAGCGTTGGATTGACCGTTACGCGGGCCAACTGCTGTGCGTTGCACTGTCATTATGGGAGCGCGGCAAAGCCTGTGTAGGCCTGGGCCCACGGCCTGCCGCTAACGCGCAGGAAGTTCGCCATGTACTCGTCATCATGCTGTCTGAGATGGGCAGCGTGGTGCTGGCCGGGCCGATGTTTGGCGCAATCAAAGCGCAGTTTCCTCATGCGCAACTGCACTTGCTGCAGTTGGCCAAAAACCGCCCTGTTGCCGAGCTTTTGTCACTTGCACCGGCTAGCCATTTGCATGTGCTGGACGATAGTTCTTTGCCCCAGCTGGTGCGCAGCGTGCTGCGTTTTCGCGCGCACATGCGGGCTCTGCCGCTGGACGTGGTGATTGACTGTGAACTGTTCTCGCGCATCAGCAGCATCATGGCCAGCATCAGCGGGGCGGGCCTGCGCGCTGGGTTTACGCCTCATACACAAGAAGGCCTGTACCGGGGCAGTACCTTTAACCGCGCCTTGCCTTACAACCCGTACCGCCATATCAGCCTGCAATTTGTGTCGTTGGTGTACGCCTTGTTTAACAGCCACAGCCCGCGCAGCAAAATTACACCCCTAAACACGGTGCCCTTGCATACCGGTTTGCATGTGCATTTTGAATTTGCCGAGCTGCAAGCCTACCAAGCCCAGCTGCGCGCTGACCATCCCGTCACGCAGCCGCGCAAGCTGGTGCTGCTGTATGCCAGTGGCGGCATTTTGCCCGCCCGTGCTTGGCCTGCTGATTACTATACCCAGGTGGCACGCGGCCTGTGCGCTGCGGGCCACGCGGTGGGCTTGATAGGCTTGCCCGAAGACAGCGCGCTAGCCCATAGCATCATTGCCGATGTGCAGCACCCACACTGCATCGCGCTAACGGGCTACACCCGCAATATGCGCGAGCTGCTGCTGCTGCTGCACAGCGCTGATTTACTGATTACCAACGACGGTGGCCCCGGCCACTTTGCCAGCCTCACGCCCATTCAAACCATGATGTTCTTTGGCCCTGAGACCGCTAAGCTTTACGGCCCCTTGTCGCCGCGCGCCACAGTGTTTGAAAGCGGTATCGCCTGCTCGCCCTGCCTTACAGCCTATAACCACCGCGAAACATTTTGCGATGGCGACAACCAGTGCCTCAAAATCATAGCGCCCCAGCCGGTACTGGACATGGCTTTGCACTGTTTGCTAGCGCCCAAAGAAGTTGCGCCATGAGTGCGAGGGCCGCTACGCTGCAGCGCTGGTTTGTTTGGCTAACCCAGTTTCGCTATATTAAGTTTGGCATGGTGGGTGCTAGCGGCACGGTGGTCAACCTGGCTGTGCTTACGTTAGCCCAAGAGCTGCTGTTCAAAGCCATTGAGCCTGCGCGCAACCGTTTGTATGCCTCACTGGCCTGCGCCATTTTGGTGGCCACGCTGAACAACTTTACCTGGAACCGTCTGTGGACTTGGGCTGACCGCCAACGGGCCAATGCTGCGCTGATTGCGCCAGAACCTATGCGCTATGCACAGCAGTTTGGCCAGTACGCGCTGGCCTCTTGGCTGGGTATTGCACTGCAGTATGTTGTAACGCTGTGGCTCTCGGGCCCCGTGGGCTGGCATTATTTGGCTGCCAATATCAGCGCTATCGTATTGGCCAGTGTGAGTAATTTCTTTGCCAACGACTGGTGGACTTTTCGGCAAAAGAAAAAGTAAGCGCTTATGCAGCCACCGCAATTTCCAGCAGCAGCACCCGCTGGGCAGCCACGCCTGCTAGGGTACTGGCTACTTTTGATGTTTGCGGTGTGCGTGTACATCAGTGGCTTGGGCGGTTTGTTTATACCCCGCAATGGCGACGAGATGGTGTATGCGCATATTGCGCGCCTCACTGCGGCATCAAACCACTGGCTGCCGCTGGTCTCTGAGCTAACCGACATGCGCAACACCAAACCGCCGCTATTGTTTTGGCAAGCCATGGTGGCCGGTGACTGGGGCACGCACTGGACGCTGTGGGCGCTGCGCCTGCCCAGTTTGGTCTACACCTTGCTGGTAACTGCAGGTATTGTTTACCTCACGCAACGTCTCACCAACCGCATGCGCTTAGGCCTGCTGGCGGGCAGCGTTTACCTGGCCTTTTTCTGTACATTTCGCTATGGGCGGCCTTACTTGACCAGCGCAGCAGAGTCATTTTGGTTTAATTTGCCTATTTTTATCTTGTTGCTGCGTGGCATGGGCCAGGGCGGTGCTGGCCAGCGCACTGGTGCCAAGGTATTTTCATGGCCGCTGGCGCTATTTTTTGGTCTGCTACTGGGCATAGGCCTGCTCTACAAATCGTTTGCTTTGATTGCGCCTGCAGGCGCATGTTTGGCGTGTACGGCGTGGCTACTGAACCGCCCGAGCCATGCAGCGCAGTACTTGGTACTGACAGCCAAGTTGGCACTCAGTTGTGCTTTGGCGCTGGGAGTTTTTGCACTGTGGTTTGCGCTAGATCCTGACCCGCAAGCCGTTTGGCGCGAGTTTGTGGTGGGCGAAAACGCAGGCAAGATGAACCACCATAAAGGCTACTGGGCTACGGCACTGCGGGGCGGCTCCAGCATGTGGTTGCAGCTGCTGGGTTATGCGCAAAATGCGGGTTTATTGGCCATTATGGTGGTCGCGGCTATGGCGTATGGCGCGCGCGCGGCTTGGCGCGGGCTGTGGCTTAGAGGTAGCGCACAGGCCGCTGGTACGCTGCCTAAAGATGCACAGAGTTTGCGCAACAACATGACCTATAGCTTGGGTGAGCGCCTAGGCCAGTCTCTCACTATTGCCAGCAAACCTGCGCTTGTGATGCTAGCTTGCTTGGCCATATGGCTGGTAGTGTTCACACTGCCCAGTCAGCGCTCAGCCCGCTATATTATCCCTGCAATGCCGTTTTTAGCCATCGTGCTAGCGCTGCTGTGGCAACGCTTGCACAGGGCTTGGTTTGTACTGAGCTTAATTCCGGTTGCCTTAGCCCTTGTTTTACTAGGCACCATTGGCTTTGCAGCTTACCAGCTGGATATTGCCACCTTGGGGCAAACACTGCTAACCCTTGGCTTTGCAGCTGTGGGTGCGTTTGCCATTGTGGCCAGCTTGCGCGGCCAAGCTGCGCGCACGGCCCTGCTGTGGGCGCAGCTTGCTGTGCTGGCGGCATTTAACGCTGCCGTAGCTCCGCTAGATGCGTCGGCCAACGCACTGTCTGCAGCGCACAGCCCGCAATGGCGCAACCAACGCATCGCAGTGCCAGAGGGTTTTAACGGCCAGTTTGAGCGCTACCAGTTTATCTTGCCCGGCAATCTTTACAGCACCTATGCAGCGTCTGATGCGCTTAGCAGCGTTCTGGCGCGGGTAGATGCCGTGATGTGGGTGAGCGAGCAAGCACCCGCCTGCATTGCGCAAGCCACCTGCACCTTGGTAGGCAGCCGCTGGGACGTTCGTACGCGCCATGCCAGCGGGGAAATTACGCTGGGCAATGTGCTGACGCCGCAGGCATGGCTGTTCAGACGCGAGTGGATGGTCGCCCGCTAAGCCTGGCGCTTGTTAATCACACGTACTGCCAAGGTTTGCATAGGCGCGCACCTTCAGGGCTTGTGTCTACAGCACCTACTTTATACATCTGTCGCGGATTAGCTTTACATGCAATGCAGCCCACAGCAAAGGGTCAGACACTACATCCCACACATTGCCCGATGGCAAACGGGTGACGGTAAACACCAGCAGCAGTGCAGCCAGCACGCCCCAAGGCAACGGCTTTTGCTGCCGCCTGCAAAGCAGCCCCGCCACAATTACCACAGCGCCCAAGACTGCCACAGCAGCCAAACTAAAGCCCCACGCATACAAAGAGCGTGGCCAAAAAGCCAATGTGTCTAGCATCAGCACCCAGCCCAGCAGCACGCCGGCTGTGCACAGCAGCGTAACCTGCGGGCCACGCGCGGCCCACAGGCTAGGGCGAGGTTGCCCCAGCTGGTGCTCTGGCTGAATTTGGCTTGGTTGCAGCTGTAGCCACACGCCATATGTGGCCAGCGCCACCCACACCAAGCTAGGCAATTGGAATGACAAACCCAGCCAGTAACTGGGTGATGCCGTACCGCGCCATGCTGCCAAAGCCACGATTACCAACACCAGCGTCCAGCGGTGGCGCACCGCCAGCGCGGGCTGTACGCGCATCGCCACCGCCAGCGCTGGCCAGGCCAGCAGCACACCCCACAGCAGGCCCATAGCCCACTGCATTGCGGTGGTGCCAGGCAGCACTGGGGTGCTGGTAAGCATTAGCCATTGCGCTATGTCCATCATGGTGCTTTTGAAGGGCCGTTAAGGCTATGCGGGTTATCGGAGCTATCGGGGATGCTGGGGCTTTGCACGCTGTACCTGCGCCAGGTTATTTCGCGGCGCATATCGGTGTAGCTAAGCCACAGTGCTTGGCCATCCCATGCCAGTGCAGGGTAAGAGTATTCATCTGAGCGTTGGGCCCCGTTTTCCACCACTGCGGCGGTAGTCCATTGCACAGCATCGCTAGACACACTCAGGTCCATATCACGCCGGGTTCCGGCGGATTTATTGTGCGCCATCACGTAGTGCCCCGTAGGCAGCCGCAGCGCCGCTACCGAGCTGCCGGTGTTGGTCATCTCTAAAGGTGCCAAATCGCGCCAGCGCTGGCCTGCATCGTCAGTGGCCACTACAGCCACTTTGTGGGTCTGGCCATGGTCACGCATAAACGCCAACCACTGGGTTGGCGTAACAGGCACGATGGTAGGCTGCAAGGTGTCGCCACGTGCAGACATGCGCGCCATGCCCCGCCATTGCCCTTGGGGCCCAAAACGCAAAGCCACGGGGTACTTTATCCCCAGCTCAAAATACACCGGCAGCACCATACCGCCGTCTGCCAAAGGCAGGGGCGCGCTGCGCACCAAGTGGCTGGTGTTCCATAGCCAAGACAGCTGTAGCATGCGCACCGGGCTAAAGCTCAGCTGGGCCAACGCCTCAGATGTGTGGGCCGCGGCCTGCACATCTTGCTGCAAATGCACTATGCGCCCCGCCGCCCAACCACCTAAACCTGTAGCCACCACAAACAAATGCACCCGTCCATCACCGTCCAGCCATGCTACTGGGTTACCCAAGCGGCGCACACCAAAGCCTAGCTGCTGGCCTAATACATGCCGGTTGACCACAAAGCGTGCAGGCACCCAAGCCTGGGTGTTGCGGTCGAACCAGGCATATGCAATTTGCACATTAGGCGCGCTCTCGCGGTCGCCCGCAAACCAAAACGCCAACATCTGCGCTGCACTGGTTTCAGGCATAGCCAACAGGCTGCTGGCATGCGCCGCAGGGGTGTTGGCGGGCATGGGTATTTTGCCGCTGGAGAGCTGCTTAAAAACAGGTAATTGCGCAGGCACAGTTGGCGCTGCGGCAGACGGTATCTGCCTTGGGCTGGCAATCGCAGCTGCAGCGGTCGACACCACCATCGGTTCTTGCGCAGCATTAGACAACTGAGCGCGCTGCGCAATGTCAACCCCTAGCGCCGCAAAGCACAGCACACAGCACAGCCACGGCCCGTGCCTGCCTGGAGAGTTAAAAGAAGAGGCGGAGGTTGCCATGGTTCAATACTAGGCTAGGCACCGTAGCCTGCACGCTGCAGCCTTGGATTGTCCTGCAGAGTCTGTGGTGGCCAGCAATACACTATAGTTTTAATAGCTACTCGTGTAGTATTTCCTTGGGCGATAAGCCTATTTGGCATAAAAACAGGGTGTTTAAGCATACTAGCAGCCTGCAGGCTTGGTAAAACCACCTTCTGCCCAAACCACTGCACTGGCGCGGCTGAGTTTGAACGACGGGGCTACACGCATGCTGGCCAGCATGTCGCCGCCCTCGCCCTGCGCGCTCAATGTAGCGTAGGGGTTGTCGTCATCGGGCACGATGTCCAGTGTTACCGTCATACGCGTTGATTTGGCCGTCACTTCAATACTCTGATGCAGCGTAGCATGCAGATGCTGTTCGTTCCTGCGTACAAACTCGGCAGCGGTTTTAACCAGCGTGCTAAAGGCAAACTTGTCCAGCGGTTTGGGGTTCTTTTTGTCACGTCCCATGGTCCACGGGCCTACCAGTGCGGGCTCGGGTTCGCCGTCTTTGGTCATGGCTACCGCCCAGCCATCATCGTCTTCGTTTTTAATGACCTTGGCGGTCCATCCGTCGCCTTGCCACAGACGGGATTCTTGTGTATTGGGCAGGTCAGCTGTTTGGGTTGCGTAATTGTTATCGTCTGCTGTCATAGGTGGGTGCGTCTTCATCAAGGTTGTTTGTGCGGCGGTGCAATCAGGTTGACCACATGCCAGTAGGCTGTAGGTAGCAGCCGTTGCAAGAAATTAAGCGTCCACGCTTTATTGCCGTACAGCACCCGCTTTTTGCCGCGCGCGACGCCTTGCAAAATAGCCCGGGCCATGTCGGACGCAGGGGTTGTCATGAGCTTATCACCATGCTGCGCGATATGTTTTTCGGCAGCATTGGCATTGACTGAGTAGCGCGCTTGGTGGGCGATCTCGGTTTTAATACCGCCAGGGTGTACCGATGTGGCCTGAACACCGGTGCCCGCCAGCTCTTGCCACAAGCACTCCGTCCAGCCGCGCACGCCAAACTTGCTCACGTTGTAGGCCCCCTGCCCTGGGAAAGACACTATGCCAAACACGCTGGACACGTTAATAATGTGGCCCTCACGCTGGGCCAGCAGCATGGGCAAAAAAGCTTTGGTGCCGTAGATCACGCTCCACAGATTCACATCCAATTGCCACTCTATTTCCTCTATCGTCGCGTGTTCAATGGTACTGGCCAGCGTGGCTCCGGCATTGTTAAACACAAAATGCGCCGTGCCAAAATCGCGCTGTACGTCGTCTGCGTGGCTGAACATTTGCACTCTTTTAGACACATCAACCCGGTAGGTTTTACAGCCGGAATGGGCCGGCAGCATGGCCAGAGTGTCTTGCAAGCTGGCCTCATTAATGTCAGACAGTGCCACCTTAGCGCCTGCCTGTGCAAGCTGTATGCACAAGTGACGGCCAATGCCACTGCCCGCACCAGTGACTACTGCAACTTTGCCTGCAAATTTGGCCATGCTCATGGTAAGTTCCTTAGGTCTTTTCTGCTTGTGCCCTACAACAGCGCTAGGCTGGGGCAGTTTGCGATCGTTGGTAATCCAAGTAGTCCAATGCCGTGCGCTTAGGCGCTTCCAACATAGGCAGATGCCCTACGCCAGCCATGCTGATACAGAGACTGCGGGTAAACAAAGCCTGCAAGGTATGCGCTCCCGATGGGTGAAGTATTTGGTCTTGCGCGCCCCACACAATCAAGGCTGGCGTAGCCAACGCAACGTACTGCGCCTCCAGCAAAGGCGACTGCGTTAGCTGCGCCATGATGTGCGTGTGCAGCGCAAAGTCTGCTATACCGCGGCGGGCCAGCACGGTGCGCAGCGAGTAAGGTATGAAGGGGGCTTTATGGGTGGTAGCCTGCATCAGCACAGCAAAGTCAGCCTCGTAGCGCAGCAAAAGCGGGACGTGGCCAGTGGCTTCGTAGTGTTGCAGCACCGCTGAGCTGTGCGCCGCTGCAGTGCCTGCAGCATTTAAAAGCCACACACTTGCGACCCGCTGGGGGTAGGTAGCGGCAAACTGCGCTACGATAAAACCGCCCATCGAATTACCACCCAAATGCGCTTGCTGCACATTGAGCTGGTCTAAAAAGTGGCGCAACCGATCAACTTGCTCGGCCATGGTGTAGGTGCATTGCGGGTCACGGCTGGCTTCACCGAATCCGGGCAGGTCTGGGCAAATCACCCGGTAGTGGGGCGTGAGAAACCGCGCGATGCGGGTAAAGTTATCTTTATCTCCCCCAAAGCCGTGCACCAGTACCAGCACTGGCTTGGTACCGCCGCTGGCACCACCTTCTAGGTACGGCATGCTAAAGCCAGGAATCTGCACCACTGCGTTGCGTAGCCCTGAGCGCCAGCGCTCTAGCGCCAAGCCCAGCTTTGCTGCCTTGGTGGGTACAAAGCGGTCCAACAATAGGGTTACTGTGACGACAGCCAACACCCAAACTACAAGCCATTGAAGAAAATTCACAGTGCTACTACCCTCGTTGCGCCACTATTGACGCTAACATGAGTTTATAGGAGATACCGCATGCAAACTGTCCCTCGTCAACAACCAGCCAGCCCATCGGCAGCAGACTACACCGTCGCCATCATCGGCAGTGGGTTTTCTGGCCTGTGTATGGGGATTCAGCTTAAAAAAGCGGGAATTACCGACTTTGTTATTTTAGAAAAAGACGCAGACTTTGGCGGCACTTGGCGTGTCAACACCTACCCAGGCGCAGCCTGCGACGTACCCAGCCACTTGTATTCATTTTCGTTTGCCCAAAATGCCCACTGGAGCCGTACCTTCCCAACCCAACCTGAGCTGTTGGCTTATACCGAACGTGTAGCTGCAGACCACGGCATGCTAGCGCACATCCAGCGGGGCCGTGCTTTTCTTGGAGCTGATTTTGATGAGGCCCACGGCCTGTGGCGTGTGCGTACAGCGCGTGGTGATTTGACCGCCAAGGTCGTAGTGTCGGCCACCGGTGCTTTGTCACGGCCCGCCTTACCTGCGCTACAGGGTATCAATACCTTCAAAGGTAAAGTGTTCCACTCAGCCCATTGGGACCATGGCTACGACCTCACGGGTAAGCGGGTTGCCGTGGTGGGCACGGGTGCCAGCGCGATTCAGTTCATCCCTGAAATTGTCAAAAAAGTGGCCCAACTTGATGTTTTTCAGCGTACCCCGCCTTGGGTGCTGCCCCGGCCAGACCGCGCCATCACAGCGCCTGAAAAATGGCTATTGCAGCACGTTAAGCCCTTGCAGTGGCTCTACCGTGGGCTAAACTATGTGCATTACGAAATGCGTTTTTTGGCCTTTGCCAAAATGCCAGCGTTGATGAAGTTGTTTGAAATGCAAGCCAAGCGGCATATCGAAAAACAAATTCCCCATGACGCAGCACTGCGCGCCAAAGTCACGCCCAGCTACACCATGGGCTGCAAACGCATTCTGATCATGAACAGCTACTACCCAGCGCTAGCACAGCCGCATGTGGCGGTGTTTAACGACCCTATTGCCGAGGTGCGTGCCCACAGCATTGTGCTGCGCAGCGGGCAAGAGCGTGCAGTGGACACCATCATCTTCGGTACGGGATTTGACGTAGAACACAGCATGGGTACAGTAGAGATTAAGGGCCGCGCAGGTTGCCTGCTAAGCCAGTCGGCTCACGGCGGGCTAGAGGCTTACAAAGGCACCGCTTTGGCGGGCTTTCCTAACTTTTTTATGATCACAGGGCCCAACACGGGGCTGGGCCATAACTCTATGGTCTACATGATCGAGTCTAACGTGGCTTATGTGCTGGCTGCCATCTTGCTTATTAAGGCGCAGCAACTGCACTCGGTAGAAGTTAAACCGGATGTTGTGCGCAACTTCAATGCAAACATCCAAAAACGCCTGTCTACTACGGTGTGGAACTCTGGCTGTAAAAGCTGGTACTTGGCTGCTGGTGGCAAAAACAATACGCTGTGGCCTGGGTTCACGTTTGAGTACCGCAAAATCACTAAAAAGTTCGACGCGGCTGGCTACACGCTGCTTTAGAAACCAGCACCCGCAAAAAAGCAGCTTGTCTGTTAACCCAGGCGAGAGCCACGGGGCAGTCTTGCGGCCAGCCACTCGTGCAGGGCAGCACGAATATGCCGTCCAGCAAGCAAAATGCTTTCGAACCTGCTGGGCGTGTAAGGCAAGTACAGCAGAGACATTTTGGTCTCTTCAGGCGTTCTGGCTGCCATGCGACCGTTGCACGCACCGCAAGCGGCCACCAGGTTAGTCCACGACCATACACCGCCACGAGACAACGGCAAAATATGCCCACACTGCAGGTCACGTTCTGCAAACACTTGGCCGCAGTGAGCGCATGTGTGCCGATCACGCGCTTATGGACACTAAGTAACAGCCATCGCTACTTAGGTAGTGTGCGAAGCTGCCCTTGCCTGCACAAACCCAGCTCTATGCATCTTTAAAGCTTGCTGGCAAACATGTTCTTTAGCAACCTAGGCAATGCAAACTTGAGTTGCTGCCCCATCGGCGCATAAGCCACCTTGTCAATCAGGAAGCGCGTATTCACACCATAAGGCGGCATGATCCAGTCAAGCACACTGCCGGGCTTGCGCTCGAAATATCCACGAGGATTGGAAAATTCTCTAAAACCCTCTTCTCCATGATGCCGCCCCATACCGCTGGGGCCAATGCCGCCAAACCCCATTGAAGGCAAACCAGCCTGCACCGCTACGGTGTTGATCGCCACACCACCCGAATGCGTATTGCGCGTGATGTCATCGATAAAAGCACGGTTCTGCGAGAACACATACAGCCCTAGTGGGCGATCACCTGCTTGAATGAGATCAACAATGTCGCGCGTGCTGCGGTAGGTCACGATCGGCAGGATGGGACCAAAAATTTCTTCGCGCATGACAGCCGTGTTTTGTGGCGGGTTGACCACCAACTGGAACGGCATGTTGCGTTGACCAGGCTGCAGCGCGCTTCCGATCTGAATCACCTCGGCCCCTGCGGCCTTGGCATCGTCTACCAGGTGGTTAAGCCGTGCCAGGTGGCGCTCGCTAATGATGCCAGTGGACACTGCTGCGCCATTATTGGCGCTGAAGTGCTTGCCCATGTAGGTGGTGAGTGCATCGGTGAATGCGCGCAGGCCGGCCTCGGGCACCAAGCAATAGTCAGCTGTCACGCACATTTGGCCACGCTTGATGGCCTTGATGCCAGCTACCGTGGCAATCGTCATGGGGTCTGTCACCATGTCAGCACCGATAATGGTAGGGCACTTGCCACCCAGCTCCAGCGTCACAGGTACCAAATTAACCGCAGCAGCCTTCATGATTTCGCGGCCCACCACTGCGCTACCGGTGTAGACCAGATGGTCCCAAGCCAGTGTGGGGAAGTGCTTGGCCAACTCGATGTCGCCGTTGACGACACAGACCATATCTTCATCGAAGGTTTCGGCAATCGCTGCCTGCAACACCCGGCCACACTCTGGCGACAGGTCAGAGGGCTTGATGATCACCCGGTTACCTGCGCCCAATGCGTCTAGCGTGGGTCCCAGCCCAATGTCGAAAGGGAAATTCCAAGACACCATGTTGCCCACCACGCCCTTGGGCTGGTTCAGAACCCATGCCTTGGATTTTCCCAGGGTCACAGGATTGGTAGCCCTGGCGCTGGGTTTCATCCAACGCTTGACATTGTGAATATTGAACTCAGCGCGGTCAAATATACCCAAGATCTCAATCAGGTCGCCCATCTCGCGCGAGTGGCCGTGAAAATCCACTTCCAACGCGCCCAAAATAGCTTCCCGGTGCTTTCGCAGCATGACCGGAATACGTTTCATGCGCTCAATGCGTTGCTCAGCACTCGGGTAGGGGTCTTTGTTGAAAGCTGCTTTTTGTAAGGCAAATATGCGGTTCAAGCGCTCTTGTGATGTCTCGATGGTCATAGCAGTGTTAGTTTTTGGGTTAAGAGCTAAAGATTGGCACATGCCGATAAAAGCGTGCCCAGCGTCTTCGTCGTCGGTTTCAATAATGGGTTTTATTGCGCCTATAAAGAATATGCAGATGGCCAATTACTTAGCAGTCTAACTTATCGATGCCACATCTAACATCAGTAGTATCCCAGCACATCTTGGAGTTGCTGTTTGCACGCCACTAAACATACGATTTTTTAAGAACGGCTATTTTTAGCAAACAAAAAATGTGCGAACTCACCTTATTCGTACACTCCCACAAACTTGTCTAGGATTGCAGCGTGGTCTTCAAACAGCTGATCCTCTAATTTCGGCAGCTCACTTAAAGGTATCCATTTGGCCTCCATCGCATCGTCTGCACCTTTAACCTCAGGCAAACGCATGTGACCCAAATCAAAAAAATAGGCCATCGTAATTAAGCGTCCTCGAGTACTTCTTAGGGGATGATCGAAAATCTGCTGCGCTTTGCAAGCTTGTTTCATAGTTGATCCGAGCATTTTTAAACCCGTTTCTTCCTCTAGCTCTCGCAAGCAAGCTAGGTAAAAACGCTCACCCTTGTCTACAAAACCGCCTGGCAGTGCCCACTGCCCATGTCCGACATTGCCGCCTCGTCGCACTAAAAGGACATGCTTGTCCACCACCACAACAGCGTCAGCTGTTAGGTAGGCCTCGGCCGTCCACCGCTTGCGGTAAGCAGCCACAGCTAAGTGCTCCTGCATTCGCTGTGCATACACAGGTAAACGTGACCATGCTTGCAAGTAATCCACAACTTTTTGGCTTACGTGCGGCTTGAGCACTGACAGTCGCGCATCAGGTTCTGTGCCTTCGAAGTACACATTCCGAAGTGAGGTTGCATCGATGTCTAGAACTTGTTCAATGCTTTTGTAAATCCAGCTCGGAAAGTTATCTAAATAGTAGCTACTGGCATCTTTCTTAAAGCCCAGCAAGACCACCTTACTGCTTGTTTTCGTAAGCTGAGCAACCCCTTTACGTACAGCATTATTCCAGCGCTCATCGTCAAAATAATCACGAACAGGCAAAAACTTAACGCGCGCTAGGTCTGTGGGCATTAAGGTAACTTGCACCATGGCTTTGCGCTCTTCCCAAGTAAATGGGTTCCTAACGTCGCGGGATCGGTAGGCAGAGCCTATTACCACGATCACCTCGGAGGCTGCATTGAGAGCCTCCTTGAGCAAACTCTCGTGCCCTTTGTGAAACAGTTGCCAACGACCAATAATTAAGGCTGTTGAGATATGTTCTGACATAGTATTACTGTGTGAGTGGTGGTTAACTAAGCGTAATGAACAGCTGCGATAGGCACTTGGCGGCCACTGCCAAATGCCTTACCACGAACACGCAAAACAGGTGGAGCCTGCCTGCGCTTGTATTCGTTACGGGCGATCATTTTCTGGATTCTGGCGATTAGAGCTACTCCTTGTTCAGTAGCATTCAAACTGACCATCTGAACGCTTGCACGCTCACTTTCCCATGCTGGCAGACGGTCCCCCTCCACCAGATATTTCAGAATTTCATCAAGCAACTCATAGGGCGGCAGACTGTCGGTGTCTTTTTGGTCTGGAGCCAGCTCAGCAGAAGGCGGTTTATCAATAATCGCAGAGGGAATCAGCTCGCGCCCAGCTGATGCATTCAAATGACGGCTAAGCTCAAAAATCTCAGTCTTATACAAATCGCCGATCAACCCCAGCCCACCGTTGGTATCACCGTACAGTGTGCAGTACCCTACAGAAACTTCACTTTTATTGCCGGTGGTTAAAAGTAGATGGCCGAAACTGTTGGAGTACTCCATCAGGGTTGTTCCACGCACTCTTGCCTGCAAATTTTCTAATGCTATGCCCGCAAGTTTGCTGTCAAAAGCCAAAAGAAATGCGTTTTCAAACGAATTTACAATGTCTTTAATCGGGTGCTCTATGAGTTTGATACCTAAATTCCGGCATAAAACCACCGAATCCGAGACACTACCCTCGCTTGAAAATTTGGAAGGCATCGTGATGCCCACCACACTATCTGCACCAAGCGCTTGTACTGCCAGCGCAAGTGTAAGCGCAGAATCAATGCCTCCCGAACAGCCTACCACTGCTTTGGTAAAACCACATCGGCGCGCATAGTCTTTAAGGCCCAACACAATTTGCTGCCTGTAAAACTCCATGGTTGCTAAACCCGCTACATCAACTGCTAACAGTTCGTCACCTGTAGACGACAAAAAATGGCGGCTGTGAGGGTCAAAGCTCAAGGTCGTCACATCTTGAATGAAGCGCTGTGCTTCAAAAACTACAATACCTTGTGCATTGACTGCGAACGAGCCACCGTCGTACACCAGTTGGTCATGCCCACCTACTTGGTTCACATACAAAAGAGGCAGGTTGTGGTGTGAACAAGCTTTAGTAAATACGTTCAAACGCTGCTCGCGTTTGCCAATATTGCTAGGGCTTGCGTTGATGGAGACGACGAGATCTGGGGCGGCATCTGCGATACGCTGGAAAGGATTGACGAGGTAGTCTTGCCCATCATCGTTCCAGCCATCTTCGCAAATCATCAAACCGATTTGTACATTCCCAATGCGTAGTACCCGCGCCACATCGGGCCCCGGTTCAAAGTGGCGTCGCTCGTCAAAAATGTTGTAAGTGGGCAATAATTGCTTGGCGTATTGCAATACTATTTCGCCGTTCTTAAGTACAAGCAATGCGTTGTGAAACTGTTTGCCAACTCCTGTACGTCGCATAGGTGCACCAACCACCCAAAATAGATGCGGGGTCTCTCTGCTGGCAAGCAGTAGTTGGCCTACGCCTTGCGCAACGCGCTGTTGAAAATGGGCATCGTCAAGCAAGTCGCCGGGGTAATAGGCCGTCAAACTCATTTCAGGAAACACCACCAAAGCTGCGTTGTCTTCTCTGGCCTTGCGTGCGGCTTGCAGCATCAAAGCGATATTTCCTGTGATATCACCTATCGTAGGATTGATCTGAGCACTGGTAATTCGCAGCATTGAATATCCTTATAAATTATAGTTTGCGATTTTTTTTGTTTAAGCCGCTTTAGCAAAAACTTGCCGCAAGTAAGCTAAGAATGTCTCATCGTCGCACAACGTTTTTCCAGGAGAGTCTGACAGTTTTGCAGTAGGCTGGTGATTGCAACTAACCAACTTCATGACAATGTTAAGGGGTTTTAGGCCCGTATCGTTGGAGAGATTTGTTCCTATTCCAAAACCAGTTTGTACGCGGTTTGCAAAATGGCTATGAAGTCTGATTGCCGTAGGAACATCCAGGCCATCGGAGAACACTAGGCGCTTTGCATGGGCATCCAAGCGCAAGCGTTTGTAGTGCGCTAGTGCTTTCTCCCCCCACACTATGGGGTCACCACTGTCGTGTCGCAAGCCATCGAACAGTTTAGCGAAGTACAGATCAAAATCTGCAAGAAATGCATCCATCCCCACAACATCGGTTAATGCCACCCCCAGATCGCCACGGTATTCCTGTACCCAAGACTCCAGTGCAGCCTTTTGGAAGCCTTTAAGCTGCACCCCAACCGCTTGAAATGTCTGCAAATACTCGTGCGCCATGGTTCCTATAGGCGTGATTCCCAATTTTCGAGCCAAATACACGTTCGATGTTCCCTTGAAAAATTTCGGTACTTCTTTCAATAAGGTAGTGGCAACCTCCTCTTGCCAAGAACCGGAGAATCGCCTGCGAACACCAAAATCAAAGAACTCGAATGGGTGGGTGTGTTGCTCAGCTTTTTTTTCGTTATCGCGTAGCTGGGTAATTTTATTTTGCAGCCTTAAGCGACCCTCTGACATTGCTGCCGCTAACGCGCTGCCTTGCGCTAACCGCCTGAAATACAGCTCGTTAATGATTGCCAGCACATAAATTTCAAATCCCATGACATGCACTTGCGGGCCTTTGGCAAACACTGACAATGTGTCGCCTTGCACGCTGACCTGAATGAAGTGCCGCTGAAACTGAAATAAACGCAAAAAGTCGACGTAGTCTGAGCTTAAATAGCGTAACGAGCCAAGGTAGACTAATTCATCTGGCGTAAATCGCAATTCGCACAAAGCATCGAGCTGTTCATTGACCTCACCGGCCAGCTCAGACAACGGAAAACTTGATGTGCTACGGCACACAAATCGGTACTGTGCTTGATTGGTTGGCATGGAGTGCAGCATGGGTTGCTGCATCGTGAACTTGTACAGATCGGTCTCAAGTAAACTGCAGATGATGGGTTGAAAGCTAGAGTTTTGATTAAGCATAGTGAATCGCCTTACACAACGTGCATGTTGCCAATTTAGTCTTGATGGCTTGGACAGTTACAAGCTACCGCGCCAAAGCCCCGGCTTCTTGGGTCGTCATGATGTCCGCACCAAATGCTTTAGCCCGCTCAAAGAAATCCCTGGCTGCTTGCTCAAACCCACTGACAGGGCTCATGCAGTCGCTCAGAATAACCAGTTGAGGTCGGGCACCGTTTTGCTTCTTTAGGTAGCTGGCCAATTGGTCAAAGCTTGATGCCACACAGTGGCTTGAGGCCTGGCCTGCGAAAAACAAAACATCCACGCTGTAAGTTAGGTCTTTGGCAAGCTGTGTATTGAACTGCGTCGAAGCTACACCCTGCACAGGTGCATCGGCCTCAAAAACCCCAAAATGCTCTGTTAACGGATATTCGCCCTTTAGCACCTTGATCACCGCGCACTGGCGTGAAAACTCCCAAGCCTGAAGCTGTATAGCCAATTTACTGTATATATTGTGACCCCAAGTTCCGGTAACGCAGTGCACCGGCCAAACCACCAAGCCCGGCCTTCCGCTTGCTGCCAGCTGCTCTAGCATGGCTGCCACAGCTGCGGTTTTACCGACATCACGGGGCACATATTTGCCAGACCTTAGGTCTGCACCAGTGATGAATGTGAATGGGCTCAAAGCTTGTGCACGATCAGTTTGCCAAAAGGTAGTTCTCTCTACCGCCACACTGGCGTGAGAGTCTAAGGTCACTGTAATACCATCTAGGTTTGCGGCATGCAGTTCAACCCAGGCAGCCAAGCGTTGCAAATCGGCTTGGGCTCCGGCAACTGGCAGTGCTGCGCTGGGAATATCGCAAAAATCATTCTGTGGATCGATGATGAGTAGTTTTTTCATGGTCATATCCTTAGCTGAGTTGGTTAATGGCTGTAGCTTATCATATATAAATCTAATATACAATTTAATTGCTTTTTTAATATTGTAGTAGTTAAATGCATAATTGTTTTATTATATAAATTTTGATGAACTTGCAAACAATCCTAACCGTAGACGCTGTTTTGCTGACTATTGTCGATAGCGAGCTTCATATTGCCTTGCATAAACGCGAGAATGCGCCGTTTCAAGGGCATTGGGCATTGCCAGGCGGATACATTCACAATGAGACAGATGACACCGCCAAAGCAGCTGTGGCACGCGTGTTGCGCGAGAAATTGAATGTGCAAAGCCCATATTTAGAAGAGTTCGGCACTTTTTCTGGGCCTGTGCGCGATCCGCGTGGCTGGTCTTTAACGGTTGTGTACTACGCACTAGCACCTACGCTTAGCATCTCTGCGCAGGTGGTGCTATTTCCAGTCAGTCAATTGCCTAATTTGCCTTTTGACCATATGCATATTGTGAACTCTGTAGTGGCGCGGGTACGCAGTAAGGCGGCGTACTCTTCGCTACCCGTGCATTTATGTCCTGCTGAATTCACCATCCCCGAACTGCACGCAACCTACGAGGCCGTGCTGGGAGAAAAGCTCAATATTGCCAACTTTCGCCGCAAACTCGATGACCTGGATGTGCTTGAGCCTATTGAAGGCGCAGTGCGCGCAGCAGGACGTAGCAGGCCCAGTCAGCTCTACCGCGTGGCTAAGCGTTTTGCACACACCTTGTCTACGCGTGACCGTGGCATGTAGAAGTCTTAGTGCACCGAATGAAAAAATCCTATTAACTAAACAGAAACTATACCCATGAGTCCTTTTGAAATAGCTGCTAACGCCATCACAGCCCTGGCCATCTTTCTGGCTGCTCGAAACTCAGTGCACACCTGGTGGCTTGGCATCATCGGAAGCCTCATTTTTATCGTGGTCTTCTACCAAGCCAAGCTGTATGCCGACGCCTCCCTGCAGATCTTTTTTATTGTGACCAGTATGATTGGTTGGCGTTTATGGTTAAGCCGTTACTCTGCGCCAGAGGTAAAAATTCAACATGCCGATGTAAGAACGCTGGTTTGGATGTCAGTAGCCGCTGCGCTCGTTACTGCGGTCTACGGCAGTCTGCTGCACTACTTTACCGATGCTTATGCGCCCTATGTTGATTCCGCAGTACTGGGGTTTAGTGTTATGGCGCAATTTTTACTGATGCAAAGGCGCATTGAAAACTGGTGGGTTTGGATAGTAGTCAACACCTTGTCAGTCCTGTTGTTTGCTTCGCGCGAGCTGTACCTTACTGCTGGGCTGTATGCCATTTATTGGTTTAACGCATGGTATGGGATGTGGCATTGGTCTAGGCAAATGCGCGACACGCCAGACAAAATACTCTCAGATGCGTCAGCATAATTATCTATGGTAGACCGATCACGCTTTCAGCTAGGTTTGGTTGTAGGAAAATTTTCTCCACTACACCAAGGCCACATGTTGGTCATAGACCATGCAGCCCAGCGCTGTGACCGGTTGCTGATCCTAAGTTACTCCAATCCCGAGTTTCACGGCTGCAAGGCAAGTTTGCGCAGAAGATGGCTAACGCAGCTGTTCCCTCAACACGAATGTGTCGTGGTAGATGAGGATTGGCTTGCGTTAACTTGTAAAGCCAAGGGCGTTAGCTGCCAAGCTTTACCGCCTAACGATGCCAGCGATCTTGTGCAACAGCACTATTTGGCCTACCTGCTGAAAGATGTCTTGGGACGCTTTCCAGACGCGATGTTTGCCAGCGAAAGCTACCTGTATCCCTGTGCAGATGTCATCTCAAACCTGCTTGCCACTAAAGTAAGCCCTGTCATGGTAGACCTTTACCGTGCAAAAGTGCCTGTTAGCGGAACGCTGCTGCGTGTTGACACTGCACAGAACTGGTCATTTTTGCCCCCTGTAGTGCGCGCTGACTGGGTGCAGCGTATTGTTTTGCTGGGAGGCGAGTCCAGCGGCAAGACCACTTTAGCGTGCGCATTGGCCCAAGCACTCGGCACACAGTGGGTGCCGGAGTACGGCCGTGGACTCTGGGACCAACAAGACGGCCAGCTAAGTCCAGACGATTTACTGCACATTGCACAAGTGCAAGGCCAGCGGGAAGATGCCACCGCCTTGACTAGCGGGCCCTGGCTTGTGTGCGACACCACGGTGCTAACTACATTAGGCTACAGCTTGTGGATGTTTGGCCAAATGGACCCGCGCATTGAAACACTTGCACAGCGCTTTTACACGCTTACTGTGCTGTGTGCTGGCGATTTCCCGTTCGTACAAGACGGCACACGTCGGGATGTTGATTTTCAACAACGCCAACACCAATGGTTTTTGGCGCAATTTAAGTTACGTGGCATTCCATTTATTGAAGTCAACGGCCCACTTGATGCACGGCTGGCGCATTTACTTAGTTTTTGCAAGTAAGCATTTACCTGCGGATACGGAGTTTTTGTAGCCCTAGACTTGAAAACGTCACTAATCACCCTTATCATTAGCACTCGCAGGACTTGAGTGCTAACAACCACTTTTTAGCTCAGTTCTCGTAAGTTTGTGAACGCTAACTCACCGTGCAAACGGCGGTTGGTGTTCTGAATTTTTTTAAACCGCTTGCTTTATATCTTAGGAGATGCAATGAAACTACGTCCTTTAGCCGATCGCGTGATCGTCAAACGCGTTGACAGCGAAACCAAAACTGCCTCTGGCATCGTTATTCCGGACGCTGCAGCCGAGAAGCCAGACCAAGGTGAAGTGCTTGCTATAGGCCCAGGCCGCCGTAACGACAAAGGCGAGATTGCGCCCATGAACGTGAAAGTGGGCGACCGTGTGCTGTTTGGCAAGTACAGCGGCCAAACCGTTAAAGTAGACAGCGACGAATTGTTGGTCATGAAAGAAGAAGACCTGTTTGCAGTGGTGGAAAAATAATCACCTTGCGGGACAGACCAACGCACCTGCAAAGCAGCACGTTGCTCTGTCCCCAACTGATTAAGTCCACTCTTTCTCCCGGTTTTTTACCACCAAGCTCACTACTAAATTAATAGCTAACAAACTAGCATTTCTTTGGGCGAACAGCCTTTTATTCATAAATTTAAACCCTAGGAGCCTATCATGGCAGCAAAAGATGTAATTTTTGGCGGCGAAGCCCGCGCCCGTATGGTCGAGGGTGTCAACATCCTGGCCAACGCTGTAAAAGTCACCCTTGGCCCCAAGGGCCGTAACGTAGTTTTGGAGCGCTCGTTCGGTGCTCCTACCGTCACCAAAGACGGCGTGTCGGTAGCAAAAGAGATCGAACTTAAAGACAAGTTGCAAAACATGGGTGCGCAGATGGTCAAAGAAGTGGCCTCCAAAACCAGCGACATCGCTGGCGACGGCACCACCACCGCTACGGTTCTAGCCCAAGCGATCGTTCGCGAAGGCATGAAGTATGTTGCCGCTGGCATGAATCCGATGGATTTGAAGCGCGGTATCGACAAAGCAGTGACTGCTTTGGTGGCCGAGCTGAAGAAGGCCTCCAAGGCCACCACCACCAGCAAAGAAATCGCCCAAGTCGGCTCCATTTCTGCTAACTCTGACGAAACCATTGGCAAAATCATTGCTGATGCGATGGACAAAGTGGGCAAAGAAGGTGTGATTACCGTGGAAGACGGCAAATCACTCGATAGCGAGCTGGATGTGGTAGAAGGCATGCAGTTTGACCGCGGCTACCTGTCACCTTACTTCATCAACAACCCAGAAAAGCAGTCCGCTTTGATGGACAACCCGTTTGTGCTGCTGTACGACAAAAAAGTCAGCAACATCCGTGACCTGCTCCCGATTTTGGAGCAAGTGGCCAAGGCTGGCCGTCCGTTGTTGATCATTGCTGAAGATGTAGATGGCGAAGCCCTAGCTACTTTGGTTGTAAACACCATTCGCGGCATCTTGAAGGTAGTAGCCGTCAAGGCCCCAGGCTTTGGCGACCGCCGCAAAGCCATGCTGGAAGACATTGCCATCCTGACCGGCGGCAAAGTGATTGCCGAAGAAGTAGGCCTGACGCTGGAAAAAGTGACTTTGGCTGACTTGGGTTCTGCCAAGCGCATTGAAGTGGGCAAAGAAAACACCATCATCATCGACGGCGCTGGCGCTGCTGGTGACATCGAAGCCCGCGTCAAGCAAGTGCGCGTGCAAATCGAAGAAGCCACCAGCGACTACGACCGTGAGAAACTGCAAGAGCGCGTAGCAAAATTAGCTGGCGGTGTGGCCGTGATCAAGGTGGGCGCTGCCACCGAAGTCGAAATGAAAGAAAAGAAAGCCCGCGTAGAAGACGCACTGCACGCTACCCGTGCAGCGGTGGAAGAAGGCATTGTGGCTGGCGGCGGCGTAGCCTACCTGCGTGCCAAGCAAGCAGTAGGCACCTTGAAGGGCGACAACGCTGATCAAGACGCAGGCATCAAGCTGGTGATGCGCGCCATCGAAGCGCCCCTGCGCGAGATTGTGTACAACGCAGGCGGCGAAGCGTCTGTAGTGGTCAACGCGGTGTTGAACGGCAAAGGCAACTACGGCTTCAACGCAGCCAACGACACCTACGGCGACATGATCGAAATGGGCATCTTGGACCCAACGAAGGTCACCCGCACCGCACTGCAAAACGCAGCGTCAGTGGCAAGCCTGATGTTGACCACCGAGTGCATGATCTCCGAGTCACCTAAAGACGAACCAGCCAGTGGCGGCATGAGCGGCGGCGGTATGGGTGGCATGGGCGGCATGGGTGATATGGGGATGTAATCCTCAAGCCAGCTCTTCAGGCAAGTCAATCAAGATTGCCTGAACGCGTAAACTGTAAACCCCTGCAAAGCTCGCGCTTTGCAGGGGTTTTTGCTTTAGACTTATTACTGTGAAACACGTTTACATCGAAACTTCATTTATCAGCTATTTGACCTCGCGTTCAAGCAGCCACATCACGCTGCTCGCACGTCAGGAATCGGCAAAAGCAGTTTGGGATTTGCATGGCCAAGAGTTCACGCCGTATATCTCCAAAATGGTGCTTGATGAAGTTTCGAAAGGCGATCCAACGCGTGCGCAGCAGCGCATTGATATTTGTGAAATGGCTGTATTAATTGAGCATACACAAGCTGCCGAGACTCTAGCCCAGCAATTGATTGACAGTAACGCGATTCCAATGACCGAACCCGAAGACGCGCTGCACATAGCAATTGCCACTTTGGCGAATGTCGATTTCATCCTGAGTTTTAATTTTTCGCACATGGTGGGCGTAGAAGCAAAGTTTGCATTGCAAACTGCCATCGCAAAAATGGGCTTTCGCCCACCCTTGTTAGTAACTGCTGAGGATTTTTTGGAGGTTCTATGGAACAAAAAAACTTGACAACTCAATTGCCAACCGCTGGCTTCTTGCCAATCGGCAAACACGATCCCATATTGCAAGAGCTATGGGACATCAAAAGCCACATCAATCGCGATGCACATTACAGCGTCAAAGAGCGCTCTAAGCAGTTGGAAGGCTTCACGATTGAAACCGCTCGGCTGCAAGCGGGCTTACGCACAGCCTAAGGCTGAAAATGGCTGGCCCGATAGATGAAAGCTCGCTTGGCGACCCCATCGTCGCGGAAATACACGCGATCAGGCAACAACCGTACGATAAATACAACGGTGATTTGCGTGCCTACTCGCAAGCGGCTACGGCGAATGCTCTTGCGCTGAGGTTTCAAATTCGCCTAATCAAAAAGCCTGTATCCGCAGTACATCGCAGTGATCGTGAGAGCGCTAAGTTCGACATGACAGATCTAAGCAGCAAGCTCACCCACCTCGAGCACTGCGGCCAAAGACTTTGGGATCATCAGCGCCATCGGGTGCTGGATTGCCTGGCACAGCTGGGCCAGAATTGCGCGATGAAAAAGCTTTCGCAAACTCACCTGAATAAAAATTAGCGTTATCTTCAAAATAAGCTTTTGCTGCGACCACTAAAAATGGCACCAACGTGTCTGTACGCCCATTAGTCCATTCATCCAAGTACTCGCGTGCGCCAGAAAGTGATTCTGGTTTGCCTGCCTGCGTTAGGAAGCGCAAGCCTTTACGCTCGCCACCCTGATGCGGCGAAAAACCAATGATTTTGCTAGTTCGATTAATGATCATCCAATTTCCAGACTGACGACCTTCTTTATCGAACTGCCCAACTTCCGCCCAGCGTGAAACATATTGCTTGCGATAGTCGTCATAGCTTTCAAAGGTAAGCAAACCCCTGCCTGCTACCTTGCCATCGCGACATTCGCCCGTCCAGATGTAGTTGCGATTCGCGGGATCTTTCGCAGGCAAGACTAACTCGCACCCCTTGTCTGTAGAGAAATTTTTTAAAATTGATGTAGAAACTTGCGCCCATGAGTGGCTTGCAAGCGAACATGCCAGCAAAAACAGAATTGGTATGCGCTTCATTTACCCACCTCGCGCACTGCGGCCAAAGACCTTTGGGTCGTCGGGGGCTGGGGAGTCAAGGCGCGGTGCAGGCGCAGCCACAGTCGGCTGGCTGCCCTGCGGAAGCCCTATCGCAGCAACCAAAACTTGTGCTTCGTTTTCGGTAACGGTACTAGCCATGCTTGGCTGAGGAAGTGGCCCCCACGCACCCCTGCCGCCTTGCAAGATTTTTTGCACCAAACAATTGGCATCCAAGTTGTTGTAGCGTTCACGTATTGCGGCCCATGAGGGGCCGGCCACCCGGCCGTTTTCAGCATGACAACCCGTGCAGTTTTTTTGTTTAGCTAGCGGAAGTGTGACTATCGACTGCGACTGTGCTGCCGAAGCAAATAAGCCAAGCGTCAACATAGCTATAGACGCAAATTTGCAGCGGGCTGGGGTTTGTGTTGTTGATACTGGGCTCATATCACTTCCCGCCCACGGTATGGCATCGGCCTTTGATGCCTTGGCCAGGGATAAATTCTGTGTCTACTGTCCATGCGGGTTCTTTGCAGGCGATCCAGTGGATGGATTCAACGCCTTTGGTGTGGCTGGCGCTGGTGCGGCCGGGGCTGACGGAATCTGAGCCGAAAGATTGCTTTTCGCAGCTCATGCCGGTGAGCCACGAGTTTTCTGTGGGGCGATAGCCGCAGTAGGTGTACCAAACTTTGAAGTTGCAGGTGTTTTTCATACCGCCATACAAGCCGCCAAAATCGGGCTGAATGCAATGGCTGGCCTCATTCTCAGGCTCATGCCGCCTGCGCTGCCCATGCCGCGCTTGGTCAGCCCGGGTTTGC
>JAYSRE010000133.1:0-30408 GCA_043721235.1 Polaromonas sp.
GAAGGTATCTCGCACATTCAAGACGAATCTGACAAATCGGGCATGCGTTTGGTGATTGAACTTAAACGTGGCGAAGTTCCCGAGGTAGTGCTTAACAACCTTTACAAACAGACGCAATTGCAGGACACCTTCGGTATCAATATGGTGGCGCTGATTGACGGCCAGCCCAAACTGTGCAACTTGCGCGATTTGGTTAAAGTGTTTTTAGAGCACCGCAGAGAAGTGGTTACCAGACGCACCGTGTTTGAGCTGCGCAAAGCACGCGACCGGGGCCATTTGCTGGAAGGCTTGGCCGTAGCGCTGGCCAATATTGACGAATTTATCCGCATCATTCGCAACGCGCCCACACCGCCTGTGGCCAAAGCCGAGCTGATGACCAAGACCTGGGAGTCTAAAACCGTTCAGGAAATGCTCACCCGCACCCGTGCTGACGGCAGCGAGGTGAATGCTGACGACTACCGCCCTAATGGCATGGAGCGCCAGTTTGGCCTGCAAAAAGACGGCTTGTACCGCTTAAGCGAAGCGCAAACCACTGAAATCTTGAACATGCGCCTGCAGCGCTTGACCGGACTGGAACAGGACAAGATCGTGGCTGAGTACAAAGAAGTCATGTCGGTGATTGAAGACTTGTTGGACATTTTGGCCAAGCCAGCGCGTGTATCGGTCATTATTGGTGACGAATTGATGGCCATCAAAACCGAGTTTGGCCAAACCAAGCTGGGGGCCCGGCGCAGCGTGATAGAGCACAACGCACAGGACATGTCTACCGAGGACTTGATCACACCCACCGACATGGTTGTCACGCTGTCGCACTCTGGCTACATCAAGAGCCAACCGCTGGGCGAATACCGGGCTCAAAAGCGCGGCGGGCGGGGCAAACAGGCCACGCAAACCAAGGAAGACGACTGGATTGACCAGCTGTTTATTGCCAACACACACGACTACCTGCTGTGCTTTAGCAACCGGGGCCGTATGTACTGGCTCAAAGTGTGGGAAGTGCCCGCAGGCACGCGCGGCTCACGCGGCAGGCCGATTGTCAACATGTTCCCGTTGCAAGAGGGCGAAAAAATCAACGTGGTGCTGGCGTTAACTGGGGATAACCGCAGCTTCCCTGCAGACCATTTCGTATTTATGTCCACCCGCATGGGCACGGTAAAAAAGACCCCTTTGGTGGACTTTAACAACCCGCGCAAAGGCGGCATCATTGCGGTCGATTTAGACGACGGCGACATTTTGATTGGCGCGGCCATTACCGACGGAAAACACGACGTGATGCTGTTTTCCGACGGCGGCAAGGCAGTGCGTTTTGACGAAGACGATGTGCGCGCTGTAGGCCGCACTGCACGCGGCGTGCGCGGCATGACGCTGGACGATGGCCAAAGCGTGATCGCCATGCTGGTGGCCGAAGACGAACTGCAAAGCGTGCTGACCGCCACTGAAAACGGCTACGGTAAACGCACCCCGATTGGCGAATACACCCGCCACGGGCGCGGCACCAAGGGCATGATTGCCATCCAGCAATCCGAGCGCAACGGCAAAATTGTGGCCGCCACTTTGGTACATCCCGACGACGAGATCATGATGATTACCGACAAGGGGGTGCTGGTGCGCACTCGGGTTGCCGAGATGCGCGAACTGGGGCGTGCCACCCAAGGTGTCACCTTGATTGCGCTGGACGCAGGCACCAAACTCAGCGGCTTGCAGCGTATTGTGGAAAACGATGCGGCAGTCGACGCGGCGCTTGATACGCCCAACGACGACCCAAGCAGTGGCGACCCTGGTAACGACGCTTGAGGTAGCGACGCAACTTACAACCATCTGCCCGCTGAAATTTTGCCAGTCGCTGTATTTTTAAATTACTATAAAAAATATAGCGAACTATGCAGCATTTCCTTGGGCGACAACACTATTTTGTTATAAAAATACCCTCCAAAGTACCCATGTCGCGTACCCTGCCCGAACTGCGTATCGCTATTGATGCACTTGACCTGCAACTGCTGGAGCTGCTGAACGCGCGTGCCAGTCTTGCAGGCGAGGTGGGAGAAATCAAGCGGGTGGAAGGCTCGGCCGTGTACCGCCCTGAGCGCGAAGCCCAGGTGATCCATGGCCTGCAAAGCAGCAACCTTGGGCCTTTGAAAAGCGAAAACATCAGCCATATTTGGCGCGAAGTCATGTCGGCCTGCCGCAGCCTGGAAGCACCTCAGCGGGTGGCCGTACTCGGCCCAGCGGGCACGTTTTGTGAACAAGCGGGTATCGAGTTTTTTGGCAGCAGCGTCGAGCTGATTTACTGTGCAAATTTTGACGAAGTTTTTCACGCCACTGCCTCAGGCACAGCGCAGTACGGCGTAGTGGGGGTTGAAAACTCAACCGAAGGCGTGGTCACCCGGTCGCTGGATTTGTTTTTGCACACCCCCGCGCACATTGTGGGCGAGGTCAGCCTGATGGTTCGGCACAATTTGCTGCGCACCACCAACGCGTTGGACGGCACTGAAGTGGTGTTGGCCCACCAGCTGGCCCTCGCCCAGTGCCAAGCCTGGCTGAACAAACACCTGCCCCACGCCGAGCGCAGGGCGGTCTCCAGCAACGCCGAAGGCGCGCGCCTGGCTGCCACCAACCCCGCCTGGGCCGCTCTGGCCAGCGAGCGCGCAGCCACCCAGTTTGGCCTGCACATTGCGGCCCATGCCGTGCAAGACGATGCGTTTAACCGCACCCGGTTCAGCGTGATTTGCCTGCCCGATACCTTAAGCGCGCCAGCGGCCAGCGGCAAAGACTGCACTAGCTTGATTGTCTCGGTGCCCAACAAGCCGGGCGCTGTGCACGACCTGTTGGTACCGCTGAAAACCCATGGCGTCTCGCTCACCCGGTTTGAGTCGCGCCCTGCCCGCACGGGGCAATGGGAATACTATTTTTACATCGACTTGGCCGGCCATGCTGCGCAGCCCCACGTGGCAGCGGCTTTGGCCGAGCTGCGCGCACTGTGCGCTTTTTACAAAGTGCTGGGCAGCTACCCTGCCAGCGCCTAGCACCCCAAAATCACAAGAAGACTACCCCCCAGAGCGCAAGATGAGCACAAGGAACGATAAGCATGTTTGAACAATTAGGTCTCATAGGCTGCGGTTTGATGGGCGGCTCGTTCGCACTGGCCCTGAAAAAAGCCGGTTTGGTCAAACGCGTGGTCGGCTATAGCAAGTCGCCCACCACCACCGAGCGCGCCCGCCAAATGGGTGTGATCGATGTAGAAGCCCCTTCTGCGCTGATGGCGGTGTCGGGTGCAGACATTGTGCTGCTGGCCGTGCCCGTCGCAGCCACCGAGGCCAGCTTCAAAGCCATTAAGCATTTGATCACCCCCAACATGCTGGTGATGGACGTAGGTTCGACCAAACGCGATGTGGTGGACGCATCGCGCCGCGTGCTCAAAGAGCTGGCCGGTGTGTTTGTGGCCGCACACCCCATTGCCGGCAAAGAAGTCTCGGGGGTGGAGCACGCCGATGTAGACCTGTACTACGGCAAGCAGGTTATTTTGACCCCCACTGAGCGTACCTTGGTAGTGCAGCTGCAAAAAGCCACTGACGTATGGACAGCACTCGGCTGCCAAGTGCTGAAGATGTCGCCTGAGGCGCACGACGCGGCGTATGCCGCCGTCAGCCACTTGCCGCATTTGATTGCATTTGCGCTGATGAACGCCATCAACGACCAGCCTAACGGCAAAGACTATTTGTCGCTGGCAGGCCCGGGGTTTCGGGACTTTACCCGCATCGCCGCCAGCGACGCGCACCTGTGGCGCGACGTACTGATGGCCAACCGCCAAGAGCTGTTGGCGCAGTCGCGATTGTTTCAAAAAGCACTGCTCACCCTGGAGCAAATGATCCTGCGCGACGACGGCGAACTGCTGGAGGCCGAAATTGACAAAGCCAGCCTGACCCGCGCTCAGTGGCGCATGACCACACGCAAGTAATTGTTTGCGTTTTTAACCCCCCACGTTGTGGGCTACTGCAGCCACCAACGCACCATGAACTGCGGATGACCAGCCAAGCCTACCTCGACCTTCCCGCGCTCGCCAGTGCCCACGGCACTGTGAAGCTGCCCGGCTCCAAAAGCATCTCTAACCGCGTACTGCTGTTGGCCGCGCTCAGCGCAGGCCGCACCCTGGTGCACGACGTGCTGGAGTCAGACGACACCCGCGTGATGCTGGACGCGCTGCACCAGTTGGGCTGCACAGTAGACAAAACACCGGGCGCAGTGGCCATCACAGGCCTGGGGGGCCGCGCGCCGCACAGCCCCGCCAACCTCTTTTTAGGCAACGCAGGCACCGCCATGCGGCCCCTCACGGCGGCACTGGCGTTGCTAGGCGGCGACTTTACTTTGTCGGGCGTAGCGCGCATGCACGAGCGGCCGATTGGCGACTTGGTGGATGCCCTGCGCCAGCTGGGTTGCGCAGTGCGCTATACCGCCAACGAGGGCTTTCCACCGCTGCACATTGGCGTGCCCAGCCTGCACCTAGGTGCCCCCATCAAAGTGCGTGGCGATGTGTCCAGCCAATTCCTTACAGCCCTGCTGATGGCCCTGCCCTTGGTAGCGGCCCAAGACATTGTGATTGAAGTCGTAGGCGAGCTGATCTCTAAGCCCTACATCGAGATCACCCTTAATTTACTGGCGCGCTTTGGCATCCACGTGCAACGTGAGGGCTGGCAACGGTTCACCATTCCTGCAGGCAGCAACTACCAATCGCCTGGCGAAATTTATGTCGAGGCCGATGCTTCGTCCGCGAGCTATTTTGTAGCCTTAGGTGCCATAGCAGCTGGCACCAACGGCTCTGTTCGCATAGAGGGCTTGGGCCAAAATTCAATCCAGGGCGATATCCGCTTCACCGAAGCCGCTGCCTTGATGGGAGCACAAATCGACAGCGGGCCTAACCACCTGACCGTGCGCCGGGGCGCATGGCCGCTCAAAGCGATTGACCTGGACTGCAACCACATTCCCGATGCGGCCATGACCTTGGCGGTGATGGCCTTGTATGCCCAGGGCACCACCAGCTTGCGCAACATTGCCAGTTGGAGGGTCAAAGAAACTGACCGCATCGCTGCCATGGCCTGCGAGCTGCGCAAGCTAGGCGCTACTGTGGTCGAGGGCGCGGACTTTATCCAAGTGACACCACCTGCTTTAACATCTGATTGGAAATCCGCCAGCATCCAAACCTACGACGACCACCGTGTCGCGATGTGTTTTTCGCTCGCGGCCTTCAACCCTGCGCACAAAATGCTGCGCATCGAAGACCCCCAGTGCGTTGCTAAAACCTTCCCTGATTACTTTGAGGCGCTGTTCAGTGTGGCACAGGCCCACAGCGTGCCGGTCATCTGTATCGACGGCCCCACGGCCTCGGGCAAAGGCACTTTGGCAAGCCACGTGGCCGAGCGTTTGGGTTACCACTACCTCGACTCAGGCGCGCTGTACCGCCTCACAGCCCTGGCCGCCGAGCGCGCCAGCGTAGCCTGGGACGATGGCGCAGGGCTGGCGCGGCTGGCCGCCCACCTGCCAGTGGTGTTTGAAGGCCACGCCGTGCTGCTGAACGAAGACGATGTGTCCGAGGCCATCCGCAGCGAGGCGATGGGTGTGGGTGCCTCGAAAGTATCGGTTTTCCCGGCGGTGCGGGCTGCTTTGAAGCAGTTACAACTCAGTTTTGCGCGCCTGCCAGGCTTGGTGGCCGACGGGCGCGACATGGGTACAGTGATTTTCCCGGCAGCGCCTTTGAAAATTTTCCTCACGGCCAGCGCTGCGCAGCGGGCGGACAGGCGTTATAAGCAGTTGATTTCAAAGGGAATTTCTGCTAAACTCGACAATCTTCGGGCAGATTTAGAGGCGCGTGATGCTAGGGACTCAGGTCGCAGCGCTGCACCCCTTAAACCCGCTGAAGATGCTGTGCGACTGGACAACTCTGATTTGTCGATTGAGCAATCGGTTGATGTCGTGTTAAACCTGTGGCGCAGCAAAGTTATGGCTTAAGTCTGTTCGCATGGGGCACCTTGCTCTGCACAGGCTAACTTCATAACACAAGGCCCTGAAAGTTCTTTTCGCGCTGCACGCGCCCTAGCTTTCAGGTTTTATCAACTTAACCACGGGTTAAATACAAGTTTAGCCCAGTATTTATTGCCCAAGCAGCTATAGAAACAGCAGCAATCCCGCTGCTGTATTGAGACGCGTTTTTGCGTTGAAGCTATCCTTGTCAGCACTAGGAAACACCATGTCTGAATCTTTTGCATCCCTATTTGAAGAATCCCTGACGCGCTCAGAAATGCGCGCAGGCGAAGTCATTACCGCCGAAGTGGTGCGTGTAGACCACAACCACGTTGTCGTGAACGCCGGCCTCAAATCCGAAGCCTTCATCGACATCGCCGAATTCAAAAACGACCAAGGCGAGTTGGAAGTCAAAGTGGGCGATTTCGTGTCAGTGGCCATCGGCTCCATCGAAAACGGCTACGGCGACACGATTTTGTCGCGCGACACCGCCAAGCGTCTGGCCAGCTGGATGAGCCTGGAAAAAGCTCTAGAGTCCGGCGAATTCGTCACTGGCGTGACCAGCGGCAAAGTCAAAGGTGGCCTGACCGTGCTGGTCAACGGCATCCGCGCATTCTTGCCAGGTTCATTGATCGAAGCCCGTCCTCTGAAAGACCTGTCTCCGTACGAGAACAAGACTTTGGAATTCAAAGTCATCAAGCTCGACCGCAAACGTAACAACGTTGTGTTGTCTCACCGCGCTGTGCGCGAAGCCAGCATGGGCGAAGAGCGCGCCAAGCTGATGACCACCCTCAAAGAGGGCTCGGTCGTTCAAGGAGTTGTGAAGAACATCACCGAATACGGCGCATTCGTCGACTTGGGCGGTGTGGATGGCCTCTTGCACATCACCGACATGGCATGGCGCCGTGTACGTCACCCCTCCGAAGTGGTAACCCCAGGTCAAGAAATCACCGCCAAGATCTTGAAGTTCGACACCGAGAAAAACCGTGTCTCTTTGGGCTTGAAGCAAATGGGCGACGACCCATGGATGGGCGTAAATCGCCGCTACCCCACGTCTACCCGCATGTTCGGCAAGATCACCAACATCGCCGACTACGGCGCGTTTGTGGAAATCGAACCCGGCATCGAAGGCTTGGTGCACGTGTCTGAGATGGACTGGACCAACAAGAACGTGGCGCCTAACAAGCTAGTCACCATGGGCCAAGAAGTTGAAGTCATGGTGCTGGAGATTGACGAAGACAAGCGCCGTATCTCCCTGGGCATGAAGCAGTGCAAGGCTAACCCATGGCAAGAGTTTGCAGGCCAAACCAAGCGCGGCGACCGCGTCAAAGGCCCCATCAAGTCGATCACCGACTTTGGCGTGTTTGTGGGCCTGGCTGCGGGTATCGACGGCCTGGTGCATTTGTCTGATCTGTCATGGAACGAGTCTGGCGAAGTCGCCGTGCGCGAGTTCAAGAAGGGCCAAGAAGTTGAAGCTATTGTGTTGGCAGTCGATGTCGACCGCGAGCGTATCAGCTTGGGCATTAAGCAGCTGGACAGCGACCCGTTCACCACCTTCACGTCCATCAACGACAAAGGCTCTATCGTTACCGGTAAAGTCAAAACTGTGGACGCCAAGGGTGCTGAAATTGACCTGGGCGAAGAGATCCTTGGCTACCTGCGCGCCTCTGAGATCAGCCGTGACCGTGTGGAAGACGCACGCAACGTGCTCAAAGAAGGCGACGAAGTTACGGCAGTGATCGTCAACATTGACCGCAAGACACGCAACATTCAGTTGTCAGTCAAGTCCAAAGACCAAGCTGACCAGAGCGAAGCGATGGCTAACTTGTCACAGCAATCTTCCAAAGAGAATGCTGGCACCACCAGCTTGGGCGCATTGCTGCGCGCTAAGCTGGACAACAACGGCTAAGCATCTAGCTAGTTGAGGACAGAGCAACCGTACGCCTATGTGTAACGATCACATGTGGTGCGCTGTCGGTTGGTCTGTCCCGCAAGCAGAAAATGACGCGTTCTGACCTAGTAGAAGCCTTGGCTTCGCAGTTTCACCAGCTTACCCAGCGTGATGCCGAATTCGCCGTAAAGACGATTTTGGACGCGATGGGTGATGCATTGGTGCGAGGCCATAGGATAGAAATTCGCGGTTTTGGCAGCTTCTCGGTGAACCGTCGGCCCCCGCGCATCGGGCGCAACCCGCGCACGGGCGAGTCGGTGACCATCCCTGAGAAGCGCGTGCCCCACTTTAAGCCAGGCAAAGCCTTGCGCGAAGCGGTGGACGTTAAGACTGA
Source organism: Polaromonas sp. (assembly GCA_043721235.1). Lineage (GTDB taxonomy): Bacteria > Pseudomonadota > Gammaproteobacteria > Burkholderiales > Burkholderiaceae_C > JAAFIP01. The sequence goes on from JAYSRE010000133.1 coordinate 8,298, forward strand.
AGAGCTGCGCGCTACCCATAAACTGTAGCTTACAAGCCCAATTAAAGGTGCCGCCTGCTACAGTGTAGATAAAATCAGGCTCAACCTTATTTCAACAAATTATGACCAACATACTATGGTTGCTTCGGTGGACACTGAAAGCAGCCATTTTTTTTACCCTTTTTGCTTTCGCGCTGAACAACCAGCACGAGGTGGTGGCGCATTTCTTTTTTGGCAATGTATGGCGCACACCGCTGATTGTGCTGGTGCTGTTGGCCTTTACCGGCGGCTTGGTGGTGGGTGTGCTGGGCATGGTGCCGCGCTGGTGGCGCCAGCGCAGCAAGGTACATAAGCTCAAAGCGCAGCGCACAGGCAGTACACCAGGCGCAGCAGACAGCGGCCAAGCCAACGGCGACAGCACGCAAATGCAGTAGCCTTGTTTGCAATACAAAAAACGCACCACATTCTGCACCTATGGACATCGACGTAACCTGGCTGCTACTGGGCCTGCCCTTGGCTTTTATACTGGGCTGGGCCGCATCGCGCACCGATCTGCACCAGCTGCGCCAAGAAAACAAACGCTCGCCCAAGGCTTACTTCAAAGGCCTGAGCTACTTGCTCAATGAACAGCAAGATTTGGCGATTGACGCATTTATTGAGGCTGTACAAAACGACCCCGACACCTCTGAGTTGCACTTTGCGCTGGGCAACCTGTTTCGCCGCCGGGGCGAGTACGACCGCGCTGTGCGTGTGCACTCCCATTTACTGTCGCGCGGCGACCTCAAACAAACTGAACGCGACCGCGCGCAGCATGCGCTGTCGCTGGACTTTATCAAAGCGGGCCTGCTGGACCGCGCCGAAGACGCGCTGGCCAAGCTAGAAGGCACCCGCTACGAGGCCCAAGCCCGCCTGGCGCGCCTGCCCATTTACGAGCGCACCCGCGACTGGCCGCAAGCACTGCGCGTTGCACAGCAGCTGCAGACTGCAGACCAAGGCGACTTTAGCGCGCGCAAAGCGCACTACCTGTGTGAACAAGCCACCGAGCTGACCAGCGCTGCTTTAACCAGCACACTGCCAAACTCTGCCCAAGCCGCCACCGACCTGCTAGAACAAGCCATCTCCATAGCCCCCGATGCCAGCCGCGCGCGCATAGCGCTGTCTGCCCTGCAAAGCCAAGCGGGCCAGGCGCTGGCGGCCTACACCACTTTGGCCGGCGTATTCAGCGCAAGCCCAGCAGCCGTTCCGTTGGCCGCGCAGGCATTGCAAACACTGGCGCTACAGTGCGGCCAAGCGCCCCAAGCGCTGGCACTGCTGCAGGCACATTACGCCCAGTCGCACTCGCTGGATGTGCTGGAAGCCATCATTGCGCTGCAAAGCCAATGGCCTACGCCGACCTTGCCGACCATGCCAAACACAGATGCCCCGCCTAACCCGGTGCACAGCGCACGCACCCTGTACGCCCAGCACCTTGAAAAAGAACCCTCACTGGCCATAGCCGCGCGCTGGCTGGCGGGCGAGACACTCGTGCACGAAGAGTTTCACCCGCTGGTCCAGCGCGCACTGGACAAAGCAGTCAAGCCATTGCTGGGCTACCGCTGCGCCGCCTGTGGCTTTACGGCCCAACGCCACTTTTGGCAATGCCCCGGCTGCCAAGCCTGGGACAGCTACCCTGCACTGCGCGTTGAAGAGCTTTGAACGTACAGCGCCTAAACCCATTTGTGCATGCCATGACCACCCCCTCCATTGACCAACTCGCGCGCGCCCAAGTTTTAGTAGTGGGCGATGCCATGCTTGACCGCTACTGGTACGGTGCGGTCGAGCGCATCAGCCCCGAAGCGCCCGTGCCTGTGGTGCGCGTTACGCGTGAAGAAGAGCGCATTGGCGCAGCCGCCAACGTAGCCTACAACGCGGTATGCCTTGGCGCGCAGGCCAGCTTTGTGGGGGTGGTGGGCGACGACGAACCGGGCCGCAAGCTTGAAACGCTGATGCAGTCCAGTCGCATTGCCACTCACCTGTCGCGCGACACTGGCCTGCAAACCACCGTCAAACTGCGGGTGATTGGCCGCGCCCAGCAGCTGCTGCGGCTGGACTTTGAAAACACCCCCGACCACGACGTGCTAGCGGCCCAAACCGACACCTTCACCCGCCTGCTGCCCAGCCACAGTGCGGTGCTGTTCTCTGACTACGCCAAGGGCGGCCTCACCCACGTCAGCGCCATGATTGCGTTGGCCCGCCAGGCCGGTAAACCGGTACTGGTAGACCCCAAAGGCAGCGACTACGCCCGCTACCAGAACGCCACGGTCATTACCCCCAACCGCGCAGAACTGCAACAGGTGGTTGGCAGCTGGCACAGCGAAGAAGAACTGCGCACCAAAGCCCAGAACCTGCGCACCAGCCTGAAGCTGGACGCTTTGTTGTTCACCCGCAGCGAAGACGGCATGAGCCTGTATGACAACGACGGCGAGCTGCATGTCAAAGCCCAAGCCCGCGAAGTGTTTGACGTGACCGGCGCTGGTGACACCGTGATTGCCACGCTGGCATCGCTGGTGGCCGCTGGGCTGAGCTTGCGCGATGCCATGCCGCACGCCAACCGCGCAGGCGGCATCGTGGTGGGCAAGTTTGGCACCGCAACCGTGACCTACGCCGAATTATTTGGTTAACTAGGCAATCCAAGGCCAAATACCCTGTTCGCCTAAGAAAAATATAGAAAGTTCGCTATGAAAATAATAGTTACCGGTGCTGCAGGTTTTATCGGCAGCAACCTCATTGCGGGGCTTAACGCACGCGGCTTCAGCAACATCATTGCGGTTGACGAGCTAACGCAAGGCGACAAGTTTGCCAACCTGGCCGACCTGCAGATTGCCGACTACGCGGATGCCGACGGCTTCTACCGCCAGTTTGCCCAAGGCCACTACGGCAAAGTAGAGGCCGTGTTCCACGAAGGTGCCTGCTCCGACACGATGGAGCACAACGGCAAATACATGATGCAAAACAACTACGAGTTAAGCAAGCAGTTGTTTACCGCCTGCCAAGCGCAGGGCACGCGCTTGCTGTATGCATCCTCAGCGGCCACCTATGGCGGGAGCGACACCTTCAAAGAATCACCCGAATTTGAAAAACCACTTAACGTTTATGGCTACAGCAAGCTGTTGTTTGACCAGTACGTTCGCCGCGCCTTAAGTAACAACTTAAGCAATAACTCAGGCAATAACTCAGGCAGCAAACTGGAAAACGCCCAAACACAGGTCGTAGGTTTTAGGTATTTCAACGTCTATGGCCCGCGCGAGCAGCACAAAGGCCGCATGGCCAGCGTCGCGTTTCACCAGTTTCACCAGTTTCACCAAGAACGCAAGGTCAAACTTTTTGGCGCATACGGCGGCTACGGAGCCGGTGCACAGATGCGTGACTTTATCTTTGTGGACGACGTGGTGGCCGTGAACCTGTGGTTCTTTGACCACCCCGCACAGTCTGGCATTTTTAACCTTGGCACCGGCCGCGCCCAGCCGTTTAACGATGTAGCACACGCCGTAGTCAGCGCCCTGCAGCCGTCTGCCAACGTAGCTGACGCAGTGCAGTACATCCCTTTTCCCGACAGTTTGCACGGCAAATACCAAAGCTACACACAGGCAGACATTACCGCTCTGCGCGTTGCCGGTTGCGACCACCAGTTTGCCGATGTGCAGACGGGGGTGGCGCGCTATATGCAGTGGTTGGCACAAGGCTAGGCCGCTTTGGCATGGCTTCATGTGCTTGGTTCGTAAATCGCATTTTTAGGGTAAAAGAGCCCTATATCCCAAGGAAATGCTCAATAGTTTGCTATTAAATTAGTAGTTATTTAGTAGTTATTATCCACCGCAAAAATTAATAACTACGCCCCGCCTTGTACGAGGCGCTGCTTCTGGGGGCCAAGGTGGCTGCCGCTGCCAGCTTGCTGCGCACCCCCGCAATGTGGGCATGCATGATGGCCAAGCCCAGTGCATCGGCGGCATCTTTGCCTGGCAGGCCGGGCAGCTTGAGCAGGCGCATCACCATCTCTTGCACCTGTGCTTTGGCCGCTTTGCCGTGCCCCGCAATGGCCTGCTTCATTTGTAGCGCGGTGTATTCGGCCACCGGCAAATCGGTAGACACCAAGGCCGTCACACATGCGCCGCGTGCCTGGCCCAGCAGCAAGGTGGCTTGCGGGTTCACGTTAACAAACACAATCTCTACCGCCGAGGCCTCGGGCTGGTAGGTGGCCACTACTTCGCGCACACCGTCAAACAGCACTTTAAGGCGGGCAGGCAGGTCGGCTCTGGGCAGGTGCGTGGTGGTGATGGTGCCGCTGGCCACGTACTGCACGCTTTGGCCATGCGCATCCACCACACCAAAACCTGTGGTTTGCAAGCCGGGATCAATACCTAATATGCGCATCGCACAGGCTGAAAACTACAGGTCAAAATACCACCGCACCGAGTGAAAAAACACCGGTGCAGCAAAGCACAAGGCGTCGACCCTGTCAAGCAAACCGGTGGCCCCGGTAACCGACACTGTGCCGCCCCAATGGGTTACGCCGCGGTCGCGTTTAAGCGCTTTCATCACCAAATGGCCCAATGAACCTGCTGCGCAGGCTATCAGCGCCATGGCGGCTGCCGGGCCAGGGTTAAAAGGGGTAATGCCTGCCAGCAGAGCGCCAATCACCCCGCCCGCTGCCACGCCAATGGCCCAGCTGGTCCAGTTAAAGCTGGCACTGATCAGCGGAGCGCGGGCACCTTTTTTTAGCACGCGCTGGGCCAGGTGCTGCACCAGCATGCAGGCTTGCACCACAAAAACCAAGAAAAACACCAAAAACGCATTCTTGCGTTCGTCCCAGCGCGGAAACTCCAGCAGCAACAACGCGGGCACATGGCTCATGCCGTACACGCACACCATAATGCCCCACTGCAGCTTGGCGTTGCGCTCTAAAAACCGGTGCGGGTCATTGGCCAGGGCGCTTACCACGGGAATCAGCAAAAACACATACACCGGTATGAACACGCTGAAAAGGTCAAAGTGCTCGCTAATGACCAACCAAAACTGCACCGGCAGCACCACAAAAAATGCCAACACCAGGCTGCGGTGGTCGCCCCGGCGGGTGGGCGACAATGTGACAAACTCGCGCAGGGCAAAAAACGACACCACGGCAAACAACACGGTAGCCACCCGCTCGCCAGAGGCCCAGCCAATCCAAAACACCACCGAGATCAGCCAGGAGGTGGTGAGCACTCCCCATAGGCCTTTCACGTCAGCGGCAATCGCTTGGCCGCGCGGGGTCTCGCGCTCGCGCAAGGAGAGCGCAAATATCACCACCGTAGTAACCAGCAGCAGGCCAAACAACACCACAAACAGCAGGCCCACCTGCTCGCCCGGTGTGAGGCGGCGTAAAAATTGGTTCATAGCGTGCAACTTTGTTAAATATCGCGCAGCGCAATGACCGCGTCGCGCGCACGTTCGGCAAAATGAGCGTGGTCTTCTACCACCTCGCTGCCCGAGGGTGCAGCGCCATAGCGCTCGCCGTCATGCTCTACATCGTCTTGGGCTACGGTGTTGCGCAAAATTTGCATGGGCTTGCCAAACGTTACGCTGCACAAAATAGGCACCGGTACCACTTCGCCTTTGGGCATCACGCGCTGAATATTGTTAATCCAGGCGGGTACCAGCACCACCTCAGGGTAGCGCAGCGCCAGGTTGTACAGGCCAGACTTAAAGCGCTGGGGCAGCTCTTCGCTGCCGCGTGTGCCCTCGGGGAACAATATAACGGAGTCGCCTTTGTTGAGCGCATCCATCAGCGGCTGCAGGGGGTCGACGCCCTCAGTGCGTTCGCGGTCTACATACACAGCGTTAAACACGCCCGTGGTAAGCCATTTTTTAAACGGCGTTTTGGTCCAGTAGTCTTTGGCTGCAATGGGCCGGGTAATGCCGCGCAACTCGGCAGGCAGGGCCGCCCAAATCATCACCAAATCTATGTGGCTTTGGTGGTTGGCAAAGTAAATTCGCTGCTCAGCCATGGGCGGGCAACCATACCAGCGGGCCTGTGCACCGGTCAGCAAGCGCACAAGCCCTAACAAAAACCAACCCATCAATTTAGCAAGCATGGACTGATGTTACCCGGCAAACTGCAGTTGCAGCGCACAAGCATGGGTGTTCAGCCCAAGCGCCCACCCAGATATGTCTTTTTAATTCGCTTTAGATTTTGCATGTAAAATGCATGCAGATTAATGCAGATTAATGCAATCTAGCACCCATCTTACCCACATGCCCTCCCTACAAATACGCCAACTGCCCGACGATGTGTACCATGCTTTGGCTTTCAGAGCAGAGCAAGCACACCGCAGCCTGGCCCAGCAAACCGTCATAGAGCTGCGCCAAAGCACGCAAGCTACCAATGGCATATACCGGCATGCCATACTGCAAAAAATAAGGTTACGTATGCAAAGCATGGCACCAGTTCCAGTATCGCTTTTGCAACGCAAGGTAGAGCAGGTGCAACAGTCCATCCGCGAAGACCGCGAGCGGTAAATTTTATGCGCTTAGTTTTATGCGCCTAGTTTTAGACACGTCTGCAGCCGCCAACTTTGTGCTTCAAACGCCGTTGGCCACCCGCTTAATCACAGTACTGGACAATGCCCAATTGGTACTAGCACCATCGCTGGTGCATAGCGAGCTGGCCAACACCCTGTGGAAACAAGTGCGCTACGGCGATTTATCACATGACCAAGCCGTTATGCTGTACCAAGACGGCATTGGTTTGGTTGACGAATTTGTGTCCGACCAAGATTTGGCTGTGCACGCTCTGTCATTGGCCGCAAGGCACCAACACCCTGCCTATGACATGTTTTTTGTTGCACTGGCGCAGCGCTTTGGCGGTATCCTGCTAACGGTTGATAATAGGCTAAAGAGTATCGCAAAGCAGATTGACGAAGCATTGGTATTGGACTTTTGAGAGGGTTAAAAATGATTTTAGTGACAGGCGGGGCGGGGTTTATTGGCAGTAATTTTGTTTTAGACTGGTGCGCTAGTACGGGCGAGGCGGTGGTCAACCTGGACAAACTCACCTACGCAGGCAACGCCAGCAACTTGGCCCGCTTGGCTGGCAATGCGCAGCACACCCTGGTGCAGGGTGATATTGCCGACACCGCGCTGGTCAGCGCCTTGCTAGCCCAGCATAAACCGCGTGCCATAGTGAACTTTGCAGCCGAAAGCCATGTAGACCGCTCTATCCACGGGCCAGAAGACTTTATCCAAACCAACATTGTGGGCACCTTCAAACTGCTAGAGGCGGTGCGCGCGCACTGGGGCGCTCTGGATGCTGCAGACAAACAAGCCTTTCGCTTTTTGCATGTATCTACCGACGAGGTGTACGGCTCGCTCGCCCCTAGCGAGGCGGCTTTTACTGAAAAGCACACCTACGCGCCCAACAGCCCCTACAGCGCCAGCAAAGCCGCCAGCGACCACCTGGTGCGCGCCTACCACCACACCTACGGCCTGCCCGTGCTGACCACCAACTGCAGCAACAACTACGGCCCCTACCACTTCCCTGAAAAGCTCATCCCGCTGATGATTGTGAACGCCCTAGCAGGCAAAAACTTGCCCATCTACGGCGACGGCATGCAAATACGCGACTGGCTGTATGTAAGCGACCACTGCAGCGCTATACGCCGTGTGCTGGAGGCGGGCCGCCCAGGCGAGGTGTACAACATTGGCGGCTGGAACGAAAAGCCCAATATTGACATCGTCCATACCATCTGCAGTTTGCTAGACCAGCTGCGCCCCAAAGCCGACGCCAGCAGCTACGCCCAGCAGATCACCACAGTTGCCGACCGCCCCGGCCACGACCGGCGCTACGCTATTGATGCTACCAAGATCCACACCGAACTAGGCTGGAAGCCCACTGAGACCTTCGACAGCGGCATCCGCAAGACCGTGCAGTGGTACCTAGACCACGCCGACTGGGTAGCCCAGGTGCAAAGCGGCGCGTACCGCGATTGGGTGCAAAAGCAATATGCCGCTGCGTAGCCTTGTGCACGCAGCGCAGCAAACACCGTGCGTTTAGCGCTAACATCGGCCCTATGACTACTACAGCCACCACTCCTACCAGCAGGCAACAGCTAGCGCAGCGCAGTGAGGCTTTTATTAAGCACACATTGCAGGTGCACCTACAGCCTGGCACGCAGGTGTACCTGTATGGTTCCCGCGCGCGCAACGGCCACCAATGGAATTCAGATTACGATATTTGGATTGATGCGGAGCTGCCTCGCGCCTCGCTACGCGCTATGGCCGAGCAACTTGATGAAAGCTTTGTACCGTTTAAGGTCGATATGGTTACCACCGCACAAGTGATAGGCTACTTTGGTGAGCAAGTTAAAAAAGATGCCCTGCTATGGATGTGAAGCTCAAAGCCTTTTTAGAAGCGACAGCAAGTTTTGCCTATTTAGCCAGGCCAGATAGGGTAGCGTCACCCAAAAAAGTTATCAAAGCTTACCATCTTACGGGTGCAATTTTAGAACCAGACTACCTGCTTCTGATGGATGCCATTGAAGACAGAAACCGACTGAGCCAGGTGTATGACAGTGCTTCTTTTAACGACATATTTGGCCGCTTTGGATCTTATGCAGCGCTGTATGAGCGCATCGGCGCATTGTTAACCGAGAGCCAAGCCTCCTAAGGGCGTTTAAATTTGTGAAGATTCTTTTGTTTGGTAAAACCGGTCAAGTGGGCTGGGAGCTGCAGCGCAGCCTGGCCCCGCTGGGCGAGGTGATTGCGCTGGACACGCGCAGCCAAGATTATTGCGGCGACTTTTTAAACCCCGCAGGCCTGGCGCAAACCGTGCTGGCCCTGCGCCCTGACGTGATCGTCAACGCTGCCGCCTACACCGCCGTAGACAAAGCCGAGTCTGACAGTGCCAATGCACATACTATCAATGCCACCGCCCAAGGAAATGTTGCACAAGCAGCTATGCAAATAGGAGCAACCGTGGTGCACTACTCTACCGACTATGTGTTTGACGGCAGTGGCAGCACGCCATGGTGCGAGACTGACACACCCGCCCCTTTAAGCGTCTATGGTGCCAGCAAGCTGGCAGGCGAACAGGCCATTGCCGCCAGCGGCGTGCGGCATGTGATTTTCCGTACCAGCTGGGTGTATGGCGCGCGCGGCGGCAATTTTGCCAAAACCATGCTGCGCCTGGGCCAAGAGCGCGAAGCTTTGGGTGTGATAGACGACCAGGTAGGCGCGCCCACAGGGGCCGACTTGCTGGCCGACATCACAGCCCATGCCATCACGCGCTTGGCAGCCAACCCGCAGCTCAGCGGGCTGTACCACTTGACCGCTGCGGGCGAAACCTCGTGGTACGGTTACGCGCAGCATGTGTTTGAACAAGCGCGGCTAAACGGCGTAGCGCTCAAATTAGACAATGCCCAGTTCAAGCCCATCCCCACATCTGCTTACCCCACAGCGGCGCAGCGGCCGTTAAACTCAAGGCTAAACTGCAGCAAGTTAAAATCCCAATTCGACATTTACATTCCCACATGGCAGCAAGGCGTTAACCGCATGCTGGCTGAAATTTTATAAAACCGCATGACCCAACGCAAAGGCATCATCTTGGCCGGAGGCTCTGGCACCCGCCTGCACCCCGCCACCTTGGCCATGAGCAAGCAACTGCTGCCTGTGTACGACAAGCCCATGATCTACTACCCGCTCAGCACCCTGATGCTGGCCGGCATACGCGATATTTTGATCATCAGCACCCCGCAAGACACCCCACGCTTTACCCAGCTGCTGGGCGACGGATCGCAGTGGGGCCTGAACCTGCAGTACGCTGTGCAGCCCAGCCCCGATGGCTTGGCCCAGGCCTTCATCATCGGCGAGCAGTTTATTGGCAACCACCCCAGCGCGCTGGTGCTGGGCGACAACATTTTCCACGGCCACGACCTGCATGTGCTGCTGGCCAACGCCCACAGCACCCCACAAGGTGCCACAGTGTTTGCCTACCATGTGCAAGACCCCGAACGCTACGGCGTAGTTGCTTTTGACGCAGCAGGCAAAGCCAGCAGTATCGAAGAAAAGCCCACACAACCCCAAAGCAACTACGCCGTCACTGGCCTGTACTTCTACGACAACCAGGTAGTCGACATTGCCAAGGCCGTCAAGCCCAGCGCCCGAGGCGAACTGGAAATTACCGCCGTCAACGATGCCTACCTAAAACGCAACCAGCTCAACGTGCAAATCATGCAGCGCGGCTACGCCTGGCTAGACACCGGCACCCACGAAAGTCTGCTGGAAGCCAGCCAATTTATTGCCACCCTAGAGCACCGCCAAGGCCTGAAAATAGCCTGCCCCGAAGAAATTGCTTGGCGCAATGGGTTTATCGATGCAGCGCAGTTTGAAAAACTGGCCCAACCCCTGCTGAAAAACGGCTACGGCCAGTACATGCTGCGCATCCTGCGTGAAGGTGCTGCGCCTTGAAAGTTACGCCCACGTCCATCCCCGATGTTTTAGTGATCGAACCCAAGGTATTTGGCGACGAGCGCGGTTTCTTTTACGAAAGCTTCAACCAAGCGGCATTCAACACAGCCACTGGGCTGGATGTGCAGTTTGTGCAAGACAACCACAGTCGCAGCTCCCAAGGCGTTTTGCGCGGCCTGCACTACCAGTTGCCACCCTTTGCACAAGGTAAGCTGGTGCGCTGTACCCGCGGCGCAGTGTGGGACGTAGCCGTTGATATTCGCAAAAGCTCAGCTACATTTGGCAAGTGGATCGGTATAGAGCTAACTGAGCACAACCATAAGCAATTCTGGATCCCCCCTGGTTTTGCGCACGGTTTCGTGGTGCTAAGCGCGGAGGCAGACTTTTTGTACAAAACTACGGCCTACTATGCACCTACCCATGACCGTTGCATCGCCTGGAACGATTCCACAGTTGGTATCGGGTGGCCCAAATTAAGCACCGCATTTCAATTGTCTGGCAAAGACACTGCGGGCGGGCCTTTTGCGCAAGCAGACACCTTTAACTAGCAACTTGATGCAAAATTTCTCTATAAAGCCCAATGCATTGACCGGCAGCTTGTGGCGCAACCGAGGCTTGGTTAAATCGATGGTGGTGCGCGAAGTGGTTGGCAGGTACCGAGGGTCTTTTTTCGGCATTCTGTGGTCTTTTTTCAACCCCGTTTTCATGCTGCTGGTTTACACGTTTGTATTCAGCGTAATTTTTAAAGCACGCTGGAATGCGGGCAGTGACTCTAAAACCGAATTCGCACTTGTCTTGTTTGCAGGACTGCTCGTTTTCAATTTGTTTGCGGAATGCATAGGCCGCGCACCTAATTTAATTCTGTCTAACGTAAATTACGTCAAAAAAGTGGTTTTTCCATTGGATGTGCTGCCATGGATCTCGCTGGGTTCCGCACTGTTCCACACTGCCATCAGCATCTTAGTATGGCTGATAGCTTATGTTATTTTGTTTGGTACACCGCACGCCACCATCATCTGGCTGCCTTTTGTATTGCTGCCTTCGGTATTGTTCATTATGGGTTTAAGCTGGGCATTGGCTTCACTTGGGGTCTACCTGCGCGATGTGTCCCAATTTATCGGTATTTTTATCACCACACTGATGTTTTTATCGCCCATCTTCTACCCCGCCACAGCGTTGCCAGAAGCCTACCGCCATTGGCTGTACCTGAACCCCATGACACCCGCCATCGAGATGGCGCGCGACGTGATGTTTTGGGGCAAGCAGCCTGACTGGGCTTTGTGGCTGATTTACACAGTCAGCGCGGCGGCCATAGCCTGGCTAGGTTTTGCCTGGTTTCAAAAAACACGCAAAGGCTTTGCCGATGTCCTCTGATATTGCCATCAAGGTTAACAACCTTAGCAAATGCTACGCCATCTACGAACGCCCACAAGACCGGCTCAAGCAAATGGTGCTGGGCAAACTCAGCAGCCTAACAGGCCAAGCCCGCAAGCAGTACTACCGTGAGTTTTGGGCACTGAAAGATATATCTTTCGAAGTCAAAAAAGGCCAAACCGTAGGCATCATTGGCCGCAACGGCAGTGGCAAAAGCACCCTACTGCAAATGATCTGCGGCACGCTGAACCCCACCAGCGGGAGCGTCACCACACATGGGCGCGTAGCTGCACTGCTAGAGCTTGGCAGTGGATTTAATCCAGAATTTACTGGGCGAGAAAACGTCTATCTCAATGCAACTGTATTGGGTTTAAATCGTAGCGAAATAGAGCACAAATTTACTGCAATCCAAGCGTTTGCAGATATTGGCGAATTTATAGACCAACCCGTCCGAACTTATTCATCTGGCATGCAGTTGCGATTAGCATTTGCGGTGATCGCACACGTTGATGCTGATATTTTGGTTATTGACGAGGCACTTGCTGTGGGTGATGCATTTTTTACGCAAAAGTGCATGCGATTTTTAAGAGACTTTATGCAGAACAAGACAGTTCTGTTTGTTAGTCACGATACAGGTGCCATAGCTAACTTATGCCAACATGTAATCTGGCTGCACAATGGCTCTGTGTGTTTGTCTGGACCTCCAGAGGCTGTAAGCAAGTCGTATCTTGCCGCAAGATATGGTCAAGTACCTATCTATCACTCTGGCACACATTTGGTATCGACAGCGGTACAAGAAAATTTAACGTCCACATACGAAGATCAAATCGATTCGTGGCGTGCGCAGTCCTCTGTAATGGGCTATTCAAACCTGATCAGCGTTTTTAAATTTAATACAACTAGCAATTCATTTGGTGCGGGTGGTGCAGAAATAACAGATGTCAAATTATTTGATGACTCTGGTCAAACTATCGATCAAGTTAAGGGCGGCGATTATGTTACTTTATCGATACAAATTGAAGTGCAAAAAGAGATAGAAAAACCAATAATAGGATTTTTTGTCAAAGACAGGCTAGGACAAATACTTTTTGGTGAGAATACTTATGTCGCATACAAAGATAACGGCTTGCTTCTCACGCCTCAAAAAGATGCTCGAGCTTTATTTGCTTTTCGTATGCCTATTTTGCCTTTAGGAACTTATATGGTTGATGCTGCAATTGCATCGGGAGATGACTTAGACCATACCCAACTTCAATGGAAGCATGATGTATTAATCATTGAATCTATAAGCACAAGTATTTCTACGGGCTTGGTTGGAGTGTCTATGCGATCAATTTCCATAGTTTCTAATTAGCCAGAATTTTTATAGGCCCTGGTACGATTTCATTTAAAACAAGAATTTTCTATGTCAATTTCCATATCAACTCAAAACACAATCACCAGAGTGGCCTTAAAGCTTGGGTTTGTTCGTCAAGGTGTTCATGATGAGCAAGTCAAAGAAAACTTGTCTGTTGCTGAAAAGTATGAATCGGAAAAAAAAGAACGCATCCGAATCACTGAGCAACATGCTTTAGAACAACTAGAACGCATCAGAGTATCTGAGCAACATGCGCTAGAGCAACTAGAGCGGATAAGAATGACGCGTTCTTTTACTGATGAGCAAATAGAACGCACTCGAGTAACTGAGCAATCTACGCTAGAACAACAAGCACATCAAATTACTGTTTCACATCGCGAGAATGAACAATCTGAACGTCTTCGGGTCATTAAAGATTATTTGGATTTAATGGAAGACTGCCTTACGGGCTCGATCTATGAAGATCCACCTATGCAAATTTGGGATGCAACAAAAGGGTTCAATGCACAGACACGCGAATATGGGTGGGATTGGCCTTCTAAAGCACACACTATGATTGGCAGAAAAAGACTTCACAACTTCAGACAACTCACTGAAACAGTACTGATGAACGACATACGAGGAGATATCATTGAGACTGGTGTTTGGCGTGGTGGGGCATGTATATTGGCTCGCGCAGTATTGCGAGCTTATGGTGACAGCACGCGCAAGGTATGGCTGGCAGACTCATTTGAAGGTCTACCATTACCCAAAGAAAATCTCTATCCTGCAGACAAGGCAGATAAATTTAATGAGTTTAAAGAGCTAGCTGTCAGCCTTGACATAGTAAAAAACAATTTTATAAAGTATGGCTTGCTTGATGATAAAGTCGATTTTATTGTTGGTTGGTTTGATAAAACTTTACCAGTTTGCGAAATAGAAAACATATCCGTTCTGCGTCTTGATGGTGATATGTACGAATCAACGATAATTGCCTTGGATAATTTGTACTCTAAAGTTACCCCAGGCGGCTATGTAATAGTCGATGACTACCACGTTGTCAAAGGTTGCAAACAAGCTATACATGACTTCCTTGACCGTGAAAAAATTCACCCTATATTTACTGAAATTGATGGCGTAGGTGTTTTTTGGCAAAAAAATTAATTGAGAATTAGTTATGGAAAATAGAGAGAAGCATAAGTATGAGTATGTAGTTGACACTACTGCAGATACGGCACCAGCCCGTGTAGTACGCATGATTGGTCACGGACAACGTGTATTGGAAGTTGGATCGGGACCTGGGTCGATCACTAAGCAGTTAAAAGAAGTGGGACAGTGTAAAGTTACTGCTTTAGAAATAGATCCTGTTGCAATAGAACTCGTTAGACCTTACTGTGAGGCTGTTTACTCAGCTGATTTGAACGCTAATGATTGGGATAACGTTCTATCCGATCAAAAATTTGAAGTGGTATTGGCTGCAGACGTGCTAGAGCATGTTTATAGTCCTATAGCTGTACTAAAAAAAATGGCTTCGTTGACCAGCCCAAATGGAAGGATAGTTTTATCTTTGCCTCATGTTGGGCACAGTGCAATAGCAGCATGTCTTTTGTTGGAGGATTTTGAGTATAGAGATTGGGGGTTACTAGATAGAACTCACATCCGATTCTTTGGCTTGAAAAATATTCAAGCCCTATTGCTAGAAGCCAACTTGTCGATAGCTAAAGTAGAGTTCGTAGTTAGGCACCCTGAAGAAACAGAGTTTTCAGCCAAATGGTCACAGCTAAGTAGTAGTGTACAAAATGCTCTTTTAACAAACAAACATGGTTTTGTTTATCAAGTAGTCTTAGAGGCAAATGTAGCCACTCATGCTGTTCATTCTCTCAATTTGCTTGAGCAGCCAGTAGTACACCCTCGACTTAATGCTGGATCCATGCAAACACCCAATAATCATGCCTTACCAAGTGACTCTGATGAGTCGCATAAACTGATTTATGCTGCTAGCTTCAAAACACGTTTCGGTGCGCGCCTAAGCCCACGGATGAAAAACTTAGTTCGGAAAACAGCTTTAGTTTTCGGGATACGAATCTAATTGCTCGCAAATACTAAGTGATAAGCGACAAATTCATGTATAAATAAAATGAGTGTGGTTGGAATGACAACGATAGTAGATCCAAAATTAATAGCTTTTTTCTTGACACAATTTCACCCCACTGCCGAAAACGATGCTTGGTGGGGCAAGGGGTTTACCGAGTGGACTAATGTTACAAAAGCCAGCCCACTTTTTGACTCTCATTATCAACCGCACTTGCCTACAGATCTGGGCTTCTATGACCTTAGGCTTAAGGAGACCAGGCTCGATCAAATTAACATGGCAAAAAAATATGGTCTCGATGGATTTTGTTATCACTATTATTGGTTCTCAGGGCAACGGATCTTAAATGCACCACTTGATGCTATGTTAGCTGACAGTGACCACGATATGCCGTTCTGTCTTTGCTGGGCAAACGAAAACTGGACACGACGATGGGATGCAGCCGATCACGAAGTACTTATTGCACAGAAATATCTGCCTGAGGATGACCTTAATTTCATCAAAAGTCTTGTACCTTTTTTCAATGACCCACGTTATATTAGTTTGGATGGCAAACCCCTCCTAATCGTATATCGGCCACAGCATTTACCAGATGCCAAAAAAACTATTGGCATTTGGAGAAAATACTGCGAATCCATCGGAGTGGGTGAGATTCATCTAGTTGCAGCTTTGTCACATGGAAATATAGACTATGCACAGCACGGATTTGATAGCGGAGTTGAGTTTCCTCCACACAATCTACGTTCTGGAAACAAAAACGAAAACATAGATTTCTATAAACCTTTTTCTGGCAACGTCATGCAATACCAAGATATTGCGCAAAGCTATATTGATCGCCAATATGAACCTCATTGCTCTGATGTTTTCAGAACAGTTTTTCCATCATGGGACAACACCGCTCGTACCGGAAAAAGAGCACTAGTGACACTCAATGGAACTCCAGCGAACTACGAGTATTGGCTGAGGGAAACTGTACGACGCACTCAAATTGACTTTCCCGGGAAAGACAGGTTCGTTTTCATCAATGCTTGGAATGAATGGGCAGAAGGTTGCCACTTGGAGCCTGATCGTATGTTTGGCCACGAATTCTTAGAAGCAACATTACGAGTGAAACATCAACAGTCTGTTGTAACAGGATTTAGCGACCTTAGTATCCCCATAAGACAAATTATTGCGCAACAAGAAATAACTGCGGCAAGAACTTTCCGAACTGACATAACTAATGTAGCAAGTTATCACTTCCCAATGAAGATAAACCTATTGAAAAAATACATCAATAGGAAACCATGGTTAGCGAAACTGGCACATTCTATTTGGTACATATTAAAAAGCACCTTCAGGATTGGCTCGAAGTAGACACTAATTTTGTCTAATCAATGATACGTGCATTTGCTTTTTATTTCCCGCAGTTTTACCAAATTGCAGAAAATGACCGTTGGTGGGGTAAAGGCTTTACAGATTGGGACTTGGTTAAAAAAGCAAGGCCCTTGGTTAAGGAGCAAACACAACCAAGAATTCCTCTCAACGGATATTTAGATCAGAGCGATCCCTTAGTAATCGTAAATCAGGCACAACTTTTAAAGCGATTTGGACTGAGTGGTTTTAATTTTTACCACTACTGGTTTGATGGGCAAGTATTATTAGATGCACCTGTAAAAAACTTACTTGTGAATAAGACAATCGACATTGAATACATGCTGACTTGGGCGAACGAGAGTTGGACTAGGCAGTGGGTGGGTAAGCCTAATCAATATCTTATAAAGCAAACTTACAGCAGCAAGCCCGAAAAAATAGCTCTTCATTATGCCTATTTACGCACATTTTTTCTAGACAGCCGTTATGTGAAGTTAGATGGTTCCCCGGTATTATGTATTTACAGGCCAGAAATTATTCCTGATTTATTGTCTATACAAGAGCAGCTAACGATACTTGCTATAAATGATGGTTTTACAGGGATTTACTTCTTAGCATGTCGTAGCTATGATTTTTCCAACGCAGACGCAACTTACTTGAAATTTTCAGGCATCATTAACTTCAATCCGCGATACGCTGTAAACAGCTCCTTACGAAGCAATTCAAAGCATCGCATATTTGCAGAAAAATTACTTAGACTATTACCAGAGAGAATGCAATCAACTTTTGCATCAGTGAAAAGCATTGTTAAAACTCATCAAATATATGACTACAATAATTATTTGAAATCCATGGAGACACAGGCTAAGTTTCCATTGTCAAATTTGCCAGTTTACTCCTCTATTTTTCCGGAATGGGACAACACAGCACGATATGGGAAAAATGCAACCTTCTTTACCGGCGCGACACCGGAGTTATTTGCTCAAGCAGCGCAGATAGCGTACAGCGCGTTGACCGAGAAACATCAGCAATGGTTATTTATAAACGCGTGGAATGAATGGTCTGAGGCTGCATATTTAGAACCAGATAAAAAAAATGGCACTCTTTATTTAGAGGCATTACAAAAAGTACTCACGGACGCGGGCCCATAAATCTGAACTCCGCAGCAATAAAAGATACAACGGAATATGATTGCACCTTCAAATATGAATGCTCGATAAGGGGTTACGCAAATTTGAACAGTAAAAATCGAAAAATTCTTATCTACTTAGATTACGCTAGTCAAGCTAGTTATCGCCAACATAACGCTTATCATAATTCCGCCCAACAGCACGGACACAAGCAAAATAGTCACGGGTTCTAACAACACTAAAAACTGCTTCATGTTCTGTTCAGCCTGATTACGGTGCAGTTTGGCCAATGATCCGCTGGTTTCTGCCAACTTGCCTGATTGCTCACCCACACGTATCAGGTTTAAACCCACGGCATCAATATACTGATGCGCCTGCATGGCAGCCGCTAAGGGTTGTCCACCTTTTACGTCGCTGATAATCATTTGCGCCTTACGCCGCAGAGATTGGCCTTTAAGGCAGTTTGCCGCATGCTTCATGGCATCTAGCAATGGCACGTGGTGCAGCAGTAAAACTGACAACATGCCAGCCCAGCGCGATAGTTCTACATGCTCTACCCAGCGTTTAGCCAGCGGTAAGACACTGGCTATTTCCCATAGTTGGGCTCTTACAGAGGCTTGCGCCAGTAAAAAACCGACGCCTATTATTGTAGAAACGGCAACTAGTGTTGCGATCAATTTGTTTTGCACTAGCCACAGCCCAGATTCAAGTACCCAACGGGAAAACACAGGAATGTCGGCCTTGGGGTTAGTCAGTATGTTGCCAAATTTAGGTACTACAAAAACAAACACCACCAGCGTTGCCAATAACCCGCTCACGATTAAGACCATGGGGTAAGTAAGTGCATTGCGTGATTCACGGCGAAACTGTGCATCGGCTTCTAGCTGCGATGAGGCCGAAGTCAGCGCCTCGCCTAATTTGCCAGTTTCTTCGCCTGCGCGTAACAGCTCGCTCACATAGTCAGGCAGTCGTATGCCGCTGCTGTTTAATGACTGAGCAAAGCGCGAACCAGATCGCAGACTGGCGTACGTTACATCCAATGCGTAGCCCAGTGGCCTGCCTGCATGCCCGCGTGCGATGTTTAACACCGCATCAGCCAAAGAAATACCCGCATTAATCAGAGTGGCTAGTTCATGAACACATAAGCGTAGCTCATCAGCACTGACATCACGTCGGCCTTGCGCTAGTCCTAATTTAGCAAAAACACTGTTGAAACTAGGTGCTTGCTCCGACTCACTAGCCTTACTTGCTGCAATTTCGCTAACTAGCTCATACACATTGAGGCCTTTAGCAGACAGCAATTGCAATGCTTGGGATCTGTCGATGGCCTCTACAGAGCCACGTGCTTTTTCGTTATTTTCAGTAACGCCACGATAAGTAAATATTGGCATGATGCTTTTCCCAACTATGCTACAGCGAGCACTTCACTTACTGTGGTGACACCACGCCATACCTTAAGCAAACCATCACCCACCAAAGCACGCACACCTCTGCCACGTAATGACTTAGTTATATCAGCCTCGCTAGCAGAGCTGATGATTTGTTGGCGCAATAAATCATCAATATTAAAAAGTTCATAAATAGCAACACGACCTAAATAGCCCGTATGCATGCAGGCCTCGCAGCCTACAGCATGCCTTAATTCAGGGCTGTTAGCAGGTTTATTACTTTCATAATCGTTATGGGCATTGCATAACAAATCTTTACTTGCAGTATCTAGCTCATTCAGCATTACAGGTTTGCTGCAATGTGGGCATAGGCGTCGCACTAACCGCTGTGCCATCACACCCTGCAAGCTAGAAACCAATAAAAAACGTTCAATGCCTACATCTGCCAAACGCGTAATGGCGCCTACGGCACTATTAGTGTGCAGAGTAGAAAATACCAAATGGCCCGTCAACGCCGACTGCACCGCAATAGCCGCAGTTTCGTGGTCGCGAATTTCGCCAATTAAAATTACATCCGGATCGTGGCGCAAGATTGAACGTAAAGCAGTTGCAAAAGAAAATCCTATATCGGCGTTCACTTGCAATTGAGTGATTCCGTTGAGCTTGTATTCAACAGGATCTTCCACAGTAATGATCTTTTTCAGACCATCATTGCCAAGGTCAAGTGCTGTATAAAGCGTGGTGGTTTTACCAGATCCAGTAGGTCCAGTTACTAAAACAATGCCATTGGGTGCATCTATCCATTTTTTAAATATCGCCTCATGATCTGGCAACATCCCCAAGTCAGCCAAGGATAATGTGGGGCGATCTTGTCGTAATAATCTCATTACGATTGACTCACCATGCACGCCAGGTAAAACTGAAACGCGTACATCAAATGTTTCACCATGAATGCGTGCAGTCATGCGGCCGTCTTGCGGGAGCCGGCGCTCAGCGATATCAAGCTGAGACAATATCTTGATACGGCAAACAGTAGCTTCAAACCGATCAGTCCCCAGCTGCTGTAAATCGCGCATCACTCCATCTACTCGCACACGCACTACAAACCCAGTCTCACCGGGTTCTACATGAATGTCTGATGCACGTCGGGTAACTGCTTGACTTAAAAAACTATTCACCAATTCGACTATGGGCCCTTCCTCTGCCAGTTCTCGCAGGTGTGTTAAGTCACTAGTCACGAGCATCTGGCGATTCGACACGTTGAGCAGTGATGCGTATACGTTCGCAATGTCAGCTGGCCTAGCAAACCTAAAACGAGTCGATTTATTTAATTGTTCGGCTTCAAGCCTCAAAAAATCATGCACAACAGGCGATGGCAGATCACATGTTGCACACACTAGGGCATCGTCACTAATCCATATGGCAATACCGTTGCGCTCACACCAGGCAATAGATGTATGCAGTGTTTGAGCCGTATCCGCAATCAGTTTTTCTAGAGGCGCAAGCTCTGAATAAACTATAAGCGGCCAACCAGTGTAGTCCGATGCCGCGCGTAACAATCGCTCTTCAGCAACCATGCCAGTTCTGTTGGCAAGCATAAATGGCGATTCGTTTTTTTCAGCGACCAATTTATACAATTGACCCGTAGCTGTACTGTCAATCAAACCTGACTGCGACAAATAATCTACAAAAGAAAACTGGTACTGGGCGACAGCGGTCATTTGCCGACACCTGACAACGATACCTGCCCTACTTTGACCTCTTTATTGAGACCATAATATTTGCCGCCAGCACGCGCAACGAGTAGCACTGGCTGCGTTTTGTAAAGCTGTAATGTTACTGTCGTCTCCGGCAGGACAGAGACATCAAGCTGCAGCCCAACGAATAAAGCGCTGCCGCTGTCAGGCATGGGATGCATAGTTAGCAGCCACATTCCGTCGGTTCTAGCAATAGTGCTTAGAGCTTTGGCACGCACGGGCCCTGCCCGCGCTATATCTGGCACTTCGAGTAATAAGTCGTTACCATTAAGTAGTGCCTTAAAGGACGTGGGCGGACGAAGCGTTGCTAAAAACTCGTCAACCTTCTTGGCTGAAGCTCCAATAGGTAAGATCTGGATAGCGGCGGGAGAGGGAGCTTGGGCATAGGCAAAAGTCAACCCCAGCAGGCAAATACAAATACCCAACGAAAATTTCATTTTTTTGGTCATTTTATTAAGAATTGAGTGATTATAAAAGTACATGTATTGTGCCGAGATAACTCACTTAATTTCATATGAGTACGATAGCAATTAAAATACTTGCATACAAGATTTCACTATGACCAGTAAATACCGCTTTCCCCGTTCAAACCAATCCACCGATCGAGGTTTTACTTTACTCGAAATGTTGGTGGTTATGGTCATCATCGGCTTGCTTGCAGGCTTGATTGGTCCACGCATATTTGGCAAGGTCGATAGCAGTAAAGTGCAAACTGCTCAGGTACAGATCAAAATGATAGAAAGCGCTCTCATGATTATGCGCCTAGATGTTGGCAGTCCTCCAAATGCAGAAGCAGCACTGCGCTGGCTAAGTGTAAAACCTGATGACAGTTCTGTTGGGAGCCTTTGGAAAGGACCATACCTCGATGGTGCCGTGCCAACAGACCCTTGGAATAATCCATATCAAATAATTGTGCCTGGCTTAGACGGCAAGCCGTTTACTGTTTCTTCTTTTGGCGCAGATGGCAAACCTGGGGGGGAAGGTCTAAACGCTGATGTTTACACCAAATAATTTTAATAAATCATGCCGCCATAGTTCTACAGTAGTTGCTTTTCAAAAGGTACTGAAAGGTTTTACTCTGATGGAGATGATGGTGGTAATGGTGCTTTTAGGCCTGATAGCTTCCATAGCGTTACCCAATTTCGAGCGCTGGTTCAACAGCACACAGCAACGCGTAGACGGTTCTTTGATAACTTTGCAAGTTCAAAATCTGCTATCAAGAT
>JAYSRE010000134.1:0-9678 GCA_043721235.1 Polaromonas sp.
GCAAAACCAACATCTAGCCCCGAGTACACCGTGCCGTACACACGCCCTGTAGCACCTTTGGGGGTGGCTTTTTTAATCATCATGTCACGGCTGGGCCCGCCTATGCCAATGGCAAAACCCGTAGTGGCCAAAATAACCATGGTGCCCGTAGCGCCCAGCCAGCCAGTGGCTGCCAGTGCCATGCACACCGCTCCTGCAGCCATGCACCAGGCGACTACCCGGTCGCTGTGCTGGCCCAGGCGTGCGGCTACAAAGCCGCCGGCAAGCATGCCCAGCGCGCTGCACAGCAAATAGGCAGTCAGTGCAGCGGTAGCAGTACTTAAGGAGACAGAGTGCACCAGTTGCAACAGCGACACGCCGTAGCTGAGCACCACGGCCAGCGTCATGGTGGAGAGTAAAAAGAAGCCAAAACACCACCAAATCACAGGCAGCTTTAAAAACGCCAGGGTGCTGGGCGGTGCAGCGCCCGCTCTAGGCCCGTCGCCGTGGCGCAGCACCAGCTCGGTGGCCAACTGGGTGGCCAGATAGGAGCGGTTTAGCACCATCACCGCCAGCACGGCCAAGTACATCACAGCGGCCACCTGATAGGCACTGCGCCAGTCAGCCACCGACAGCATCAGTGCAAAAAACGGTGGTGCCAGTGCCCAGCCGAGGCTGCCCGTCAGCCCGTGCACGCTGAAAGCGTAGCCCAAACGCGGGCCAGAGACGCGCTGGTTCAAAATTGTAAAGTCTACCGGGTGAAACGGGCAATTGGCCAGCCCCGCCAACGCCGCCGCCAACAGCAGCCACGGGTAGCCCGTAGCCAGCGAGGCCACACCGCAAGCCGCCGCAAAAGTGGCCAAGGCCGCAAACATCACCGGCCGCGCGCCCACCTTGTCTACCAAAAACCCTGCTGATGCCTGCCCCAAGCCCGAGACCACAAAAAACACCGTCATCAGCGCGCCTACCTGCGAAAAACTAAGCCCAAAATCGTGCATGAACAGCGGGAACAAGGGCGGCAACAGCATATGCCCAAAATGCGAGCTGGCGTGGGCCAAGCCCACCAAGCCCATGACTTTGCTGTCTTGTTTCAGTGGTGCGGCAGACGCTGCGGGGTCAAGCGAACGGGTGGCTAAAGTGGAGGTGCTCATAGCTGGATGGTAACGCGGTATACAGTCCAACTCATATTTGGAGCCTTTTAGGCCAATCGCCCAAGGAAATGCTCAATGAGTAGCTATTAATTAAATAGCATTTAGGTTTTCAAGCTTTGGGGTCCACATCGGTCACATCGTCCATACCGTTGCGCGCGGGCTTGCGCAGCGGCGCTCTGCCTTGCCCGGCTGGCTTGAACACATGGTCAAACCCCGCACGCGGGTTCATGCGGCCCCGCATGAGCCCAGCCAAGGGGTTAATGGGCCGACCCGTTAGCGTGCACCACACGGCGCGCAGGCCCCATAGCACTAGCAAAACCAGCATTAAAACGGCCAAGCTGGCGGCAAACACCAAACCCGCCAGCACCATAAGCAAGCGCATAAAAAATCGGGCCACTGTGTTCATCTGGGTAAATTTAGCATGGGTTGAAAACTATGACTTTAACTTGGCTTTAACTTGGCTTTAACTTGGCTTTAGCCAGCGCAGCGGCTACGGCTCCCTCTACGCCATCTACAGCTGCCACCGTGTCTGCAGCCGCAGCTTGGTCGCCCGGCAAGATCGCCGTTTGGCCGCCAAACAAAAACACCCCCGGCTGGTGAATGGGGTCAACTTCCACCGCAATGGTGCTTTTAGGTAAAAACTTGCCTTGCAAAATCAAGGTCGAAAGCGGGTTTTCTATGCGCTGCTGAATAGCGCGCTTTAACGGCCGCGCGCCAAACACCGGGTCAAAGCCCACCTTGGCCAGCTCGGCCACGGCGGCGGCTGACACGTCTAGCCCCAAGTCCATTTTCTCTAGCCTAGCGGTTAAGGTTTTCAGCTGAATTTTGGCTATCGACGCAATGTTGCTGGCATCTAGCGCGTGAAAGACCACGGTCTCGTCAATCCGGTTTAAAAACTCGGGGCGGAAATGGTTTTTAAGTTCGTCCCATACAGCCTCTTTCATCGCTTCATACGTGGACTTTGCCGAGCCCGCAGCATGGGTGCCCGCCATCGACTGGATGATCGGCGAACCGATATTGCTGGTCATCACGATGACGGTGTTTTTAAAATCTACGGTACGGCCTTGGCCGTCGGTCAAACGGCCATCATCTAGCACTTGCAGCAAAATGTTAAAGACATCGGGGTGGGCTTTTTCTACTTCGTCCAGCAGCACCACACTGTAAGGCTTGCGGCGCACCGCCTCGGTCAGGTAGCCGCCCTCCTCATAGCCCACGTAGCCAGGGGGCGCGCCAATCATGCGGGCCACGCTGTGTTTTTCCATAAATTCGCTCATGTCGATGCGGATCAAATGGTCTTCGCTGTCAAAAAGGAAGCCCGCCAGCGCCTTGCACAGCTCGGTTTTTCCCACGCCCGTGGGGCCAAGGAACAAAAAGCTGCCTGTCGGGCGGCCAGGGTCAGACAGGCCTGCGCGCGAACGGCGAATGGCATTGGCCACAGCGGTAATGGCCTCGCTCTGCCCCACCACACGCTCATGCAGCTTAGCTTCCATCACCAGCAGTTTGTCGCGCTCGCCTTGCATCAGTTTAGACACCGGAATACCGGTGGCACGCGCCACCACTTCGGCAATTTCTTCAGCGCCTACCTGGGTGCGCAGCAGCGTGGGACGGCCTGCAGCCTTGGCGCTTTTGTTTTTGACATCTTCTTTGGCTTGGGCTTCTTTGTACTGCTTTTCCAGCTCAGGCAGTTTGCCATACTGCAGCTCGGCCACCGCATTAAAGTCGCCTTTGCGGGTCAGTTCTTCTATTTGAAAACGCAGCTTGTCCATGGCTTCTTTGATGTGCGCACTGCCTTGGGCTTGGGCTTTCTCAGCTTTCCAAATTTCCTCCAAGTCAGCAGATTCTTTTTGCAGCCGGGTGATTTCAACCTCGATCAAGTCAAAGCGCTTTTTGCTGGACTCGTCTTTCTCGCGGCGCACGGCTTCGCGTTCAATTTTCAGCTGGATAATACGGCGGTCAAGCTTGTCCATCACCTCGGGCTTGGAGTCAATTTCAATTTTGACTTTGGCCGCCGCCTCGTCAATCAGGTCAATAGCTTTGTCGGGCAAAAAGCGGTCGGTAATGTAGCGGTGGGAAAGCTCTGCTGCGGCCACAATGGCCGGGTCGGTGATTTCCACGCCGTGGTGTACTTCGTATTTTTCTTGCAGGCCACGCAGGATGGCAATCGTGGCTTCTACCGTGGGTTCGCCAACCAGAATTTTTTGAAAACGCCGCTCCAGCGCAGCGTCTTTCTCGATGTATTTGCGGTACTCGTCCAGCGTGGTGGCGCCCACGCAGTGCAGCTCGCCCCGCGCCAGCGCGGGCTTGAGCATATTGCCTGCGTCCATGGCACCTTCGGCCTTGCCTGCGCCCACCATGGTATGCAGCTCGTCGATAAACACAATCGTCTGGCCTTCGTCTTTGGCCAGGTCTTTCAGCACGTTTTTAAGCCGCTCTTCAAATTCACCCCGGAATTTGGCACCCGCCAGTAAGGCGGCCATGTCCAGCGACAGCACGCGCTTGCCTTTAAGTGACTCAGGCACTTCACCGCTGACAATGCGCTGCGCCAGACCTTCGACAATCGCGGTTTTGCCCACCCCGGGCTCGCCGATCAGCACGGGGTTATTTTTAGTGCGCCGCTGCAGCACCTGGATAGCGCGGCGAATTTCATCATCGCGGCCAATCACGGGGTCTAGCTTGCCTTGGCGGGCGCGCTCGGTCAAATCCATACAGTATTTTTTGAGTGACTCACGCTGGTCTTCGGCATCTGCGCTGTCTACACCCTGCCCGCCGCGCACGGCGGTAATGGCAGCTTCCAGGCTTTTGCGGCTCAAGCCATGGTCTTTGGCTTGCTTGGCGATCTCTTGCTTGCTGTCGGCCAAGGCTAAAAAGAACAACTCGCCGGCAATAAACTGGTCGCTGCGTTTGATGCTCTCTTTCTCGGCCCCTTGTACCAGTGCAGCCAGGTCGCGGCCCACGCTAATTTGCGCTTGGCCTTGCACCTGCGCCAGGCGCTTTACCGCCGCGTCTGCGGCCAACTGCAAACCCGCCACATTCACGCCAGAGCGCTCTAGCAACGCACGTGGCCCGTCTTCTTGGCGCAGCATGGCTGCCAGCAGGTGGGCAGGCTCAATGTAGCCGTTGTCATTGGCCAGCGCCATGCTTTGCGCATCGCTTAAGGCTTCTTGAAATTTGGTGGTAAGTTTGTCCAGGCGCATAGGGGTCTTTCAGTCTAGCTAACAGCTAGGGGGGAAACGTTGATTTTCAAGTCCTGCCAGTTGCTACGGTCGATAGATACCAACGCAGCACAAGCCAGCGCAGAAGTCACTTTAAAATCACGCTATGAATATTCACCAGCTTAGCGTTAACTACCTGCAGGAGCAAGACCGTATTTTGGTGCGTATTAACACCACCCAGGATGCCCAGTTGCGGCTGTGGTTTACACGGCGGTTGACTTTGGGCCTGATGCCGCTGCTGACCAAAGTGGTGGCGCAGCATGTGGCTACGCAAGATGCGCTGAAGTCGCCGGGCATTTCACCCACCGCGACGGCAGACCCGGCCACCCAAAAGCTGCTGTCAGAATTTAAACAACAGGCTTTGCTGCAAAAATCAGACTTTGTTACACCGTTTAAAGACCAAGCTGGGCTGTTGCCACTGGGCACCGAGCCGCTTTTGGTGACGGAAGTGAACATGACCCCGCTGCCCAGTGGCCAACTGCGTTTGGTGTTTAGCGAAAAACTGCCTGATTTAACCGGTGCGACCGATGTAACCGGTGCAGCCAAGCCGCGTAATTTTTCTTTGTCGCTGGAACCTAATTTAACCCATGGCTTAATGCATTTGCTGAACAAAGCCATAGCGGTGTCGCTATGGCAAGCAGCCCCGGCTGATGCGGGCGACCATAGTATGGCAGCCAGCGCGCCGTATGACGCTACTGAAAAACCTAAATACTGGAACTAGCAGGCTGCGCTGCAGCCCTAGCCCTGAATTTGCTCTTTAAGTTTGTGGCTCGCATGGAAGGTTACTACCCGGCGTGCGTCGATGGGAATTGCCTCCCCCGTGCGAGGATTGCGGCCAGGGCGCGGTGCCTTGGTGCGGATTTGAAAGTTGCCAAAGCTGGAGATTTTCACGTCGTCGCCGTCCACCACACTGGTCGCAATCAGCTCAAAAAACGCATCGATCATGTCTTTCGATTCGCGCTTGTTCAAGCCAATCTGCTCGAACAGTAAATCCGCCAACTGCGCCTTGGTAAGCGCTGGGGTTTCTAAACTTTCAACTGTAAACTCCATCTATGTACTCCTGATTTTATAGCTATATATGCAGTATTTCCTTGGGCAAGAAGGGTATTTACTTAAAAATAGAGGTCTGTAGTCTTCCCCCAAATGTTCAGGCTCTTAGCCGGCCGCCAACATCGGATTGCAGCTGCACCAGCACGGCGGCTACTGCGGCTTCAATTTGCTGTTCAGTCAGTGTCGCATCGGGGCTGCTTAAGGTCAAGCGCACAGCCAAACTTTTCTCGCCCTGCTGCATGCCAGCGCCTGCATCTTTAGGTCGGTATACATCAAACAGCAGTGCGTCTTGCAGCAAGCCGTTGGTAGGGGCAGCGTGAACCGCGGCCATCAGCGCGGCGTGGCCTACGCCCTCACGCACAATGACCGCAATGTCACGCTCTACGTCTTGAAATTTGGCTATTGGCGTAGCCTTGGGCAGATCGCGCTGCATTACCGCAGCCAAATCTAGCTCAAACAGCACAGGCGCTTGTGGCAACTCGTAGCCCTGCTTCCAGCGCGGGTGCAGCTCACCCATCACGCCAATGTCTTTGCCATCGACCATCACCTTAGCGCAGCGGCCAGGGTGCATGGCGGGGTGCTGGGCGGCTACAAAGGTGGCTTGCAGTGGCGCGAGCAAATTTTCTACATCGCCCTTCACGTCAAAGAAGTCTGCCGCAGCGTCTTTGGCGCTCCACTGGCGCTGTACTGCGCCGCCAAAGGCCAGGCCCGCAATGCGCAGCGGCTGGGCAATGCCAGCCACTTGCGTGTCGCTGGTCTTTACACCCGCATCGCGCATGAACACGCGGCCTAGCTCAAAGATGCGCACACGGCTGGCTTTGCGGTCTAGGTTGTGCTTCAGAATTTGCAGCAAACTACCCAGCAACGACGAGCGCATCACGCTCAGTTGGCTGGCAATCGGGTTGAGCAGCTTAATCGGGTTAGTGTTACCCGCCAGCTCAGTTTCCCAGCGCTCTTCGACAAAGCTGAAGTTAATGGTTTCTTGGTAACCCAAGCCCGCCAACGCGTGGCGCACGGCAAAGCGACCTTTTTGGGTCTCAGAGCGCACTTGCGGTGCAATGGGCGCAATGGGTAGTGATGTAGGCAAGTTATCAAAACCCACCATGCGCACCACTTCTTCGATCAGGTCTTCTTCAATCGTGATGTCAAAGCGGTACGGCGGCGGAGTGACGGTGATGATGCCGTCGTGCTCAACAGCCGGTAAGCCCAAGCGCTTGAAAGCGTCAAGGCATTGCGCCGCCGTTATGGGCATGCCAATGACTTTGCTGGCACGCGCCACGCGCAGCGCAACGGGTTTGCGCACGGGCATGTTGACCTGCTGGTCGTCCATGGGACCGGGCTGGCCGCCGCAGATGTCTAGCACTAGTTGGGTGATGCGCTCAATGTGCTCTACCGTTTGGCTGGGATCCACGCCACGTTCAAAGCGGTGGCCTGCGTCAGTTGCAAAGTTAAAGCGGCGTGAACGGCCCGCCACGGCCTCGGGCCACCAGAAGGCGGCTTCGATGTAAATGTTTTGTGTGTCATCCGTCACCGAGGTGCTGTCGCCGCCCATGATGCCTGCCAACGACTCTACGGCTTGGCTATCGGCAATCACGCCGACCTTTTCATCGACCGTAATCGTAGTGCCATTAAGCAGCTTAAGCGGCTCACCTTGCTTGCCCCAACGCACATCCAGGCCGCCGTGGATCTTGTCCAGATCAAAGATGTGTGATGGACGGCCAAATTCAAACATCACGTAGTTAGAAATGTCCACCAGCGCTGTCACGCTGCGCTGCCCGCAGCGAGCGAGACGGTCCACCATCCACTGCGGAGTTTTAGCCTTGGTGTTCACACCTTTGACAATGCGGCCCGAGAAGCGGCCACACAGGTCAGTGGCCGACACTTTAACGGCCAGCTTGTCGTTATGCGTTGCAGGCACAGCAGGAAAACTGGTGGGCTTTAAAGCGGCACCCGTAATAGCCGACACCTCGCGCGCCACACCATACACGCTCAGGCAATGGCCCAAGTTAGGTGTGAGCTTAAGGGTTAGCAGCGTGTCGTCCAGCTTCAAATGGTCACGCAGGTTCGTGCCAATCGGCGCATTAGAAGCCAGCTCCAGCAAACCGCTGGCATCTTCGTCAATGCCCAGCTCTTTAGCCGAACAAAGCATGCCTTGGCTTTCAACCCCGCGCAGCTTGCCCAGCTTAATAGCAAACGGTTTGCCGTCCGCAGCCGGTGGCAGCAAGGCACCCACGGTAGCCACAGGGATGCGAATGCCCACGCGCGCATTGGGTGCACCGCACACAATGTTAAGCAATGTGCCTGCTCCAATATCCACCTGGCACACCCGCAAACGGTCTGCATCGGGGTGCTGCGCGCACTCTTTGATCTCACCCACCACTACGCCCGTAAACGGCGGCGCAGCAGGCGCAGTGTCCTCCACCTCCAGCCCCGCCATCGTCAGCGCATCGGCTAACTGCTGGGTAGACAGGGGTGGGTTACAGAATTCTCTTAACCAACTTTCGGGGAATTGCATGGTGGGCTAACTTATAAATTCAAAATTCAGGGGCTGAATACCGGACGCGAAGGGCGCTAAGATTTCGCGAAGAACGCAAAAGGAATACAAAAACAAGAAGTGATTTTCATATCAACAGTAATTTGAAATTGATTGCTGTCAATTTCAAACTGATTTTTCATAAATTTTGTATCCAATTTGGTATTTCTTTTTCGCGTCCTTCGCGCAACCTTAGCGTCCTTCGCGTCCGGCTGTTCGTTCTTCTGTACTCGTCTATTTATTGAAACTGCGACAAAAAGCGCACATCGTTTTCAAAAAACAGCCGCATATCATTCACGCCGTAGCGCAACATAGCCAGCCGGTCAATGCCGCTGCCAAACGCAAAGCCAATGTACTTCTCCGGGTCAAGCCCCATATTGCGCACCACGGTAGGGTGTACTTGGCCAGAGCCTGCTACTTCCAGCCAGCGGCCAGCCAGGGGGCCGGAGCTAAAAGCAATGTCGATCTCGGCACTGGGCTCGGTGAAGGGAAAGTAGCTGGGACGAAAGCGCAGCGTTAAATCGTCCGTCTCAAAGAATGCTTTGCAAAAATTAAGAAAAGTGACTTTCAAGTCTTTGAAATTGACGTTTTCGCCTATCCACAAACCTTCAAATTGGTGGAACATGGGGGAATGCGTGGCATCGCTGTCTACACGGTACGTGCGCCCAGGTGCAATCACCCTTATCTCGGACATGGTGCCATTCGCCGCTGCAGCCGCGTGCTTCTTTGCGTGCGCCACCGCAAAGCGGGTTTGCATCGGGCTGGTGTGCGTGCGCAGGCAGTACGGCAAGCCTTGCTCGTCGTTCATGTCCACGTAAAACGTGTCTTGCATCGAGCGGGCGGGGTGATTGGGTGGGTTGTTCAGGGACGTAAAGTTAAACCAGTCGTTTTCAATCTCGGGGCCGTCGGCTACGTCAAAGCCCATGCTGTTGAAGATGCTCTCTACGCGCTCCCAAGCCAACGCAATGGGGTGCAAACCGCCCGGAGCACGGTTACGACCTGGCAAGGTAACGTCTAGCGCTTCGGCTTTGAGCTGCTTTTCTAGCTCGGCATCGGCCATGGCTGCGCGGCGCGCTGTCAGCGCGGCCTCTACCGCCTGTTTGGTCACGTTGATGGCTGCGCCACGTGTTTTCTTTTCTTCCACGCTTAAGGCGGCCATGCCTTTCATCAGGTCGGTCAACTGACCTTGCTTGCCTAAAAACAGCGCTTTGGCGTTTTCTACATCAGCGGGCGTGCTGGCGGCAGCAAAGGCGGCTTGGGCGCTGGAGATGATGGAATCTAAATCGCTCATAGAGTGGACGAACAAGTATTAACAGCCATTGAATAGGGCACTAAAACAAACAAGGGCCAGTGCTTTTTAAAGCGCTAGCCCTTTATTTTATTACGCAAGAAGCTATTTTTTCAATAGCGCCTAGCAATGCGGATTAAGCAGTCAAAGTAGCGAGCTTGGCTTTAACCTGATCTACCACGGCTGTGAATGCAGCCATGTCATGAATAGCCATATCAGACAACACTTTGCGGTCAATCTCGATACCGGCTTTGCGGATACCGTTAGCGAACTGGCTGTAAGTCAGGCCGCAGGTACGGGCTGCTGCGTTGATACGCGCAATCCAGAGCTGACGGAACACGCGCTTTTTGGCGCGGCGGTCACGGTAAGCGTATTGGCCCGCCTTCATGACCGCTTCTTTAGCGATACGGAAGACGTTGCCACGGCGACCGCGGAAACCTTTAGCGAGGGCTAGAACTTTTTTGT
>JAYSRE010000135.1:0-3670 GCA_043721235.1 Polaromonas sp.
ACGCGAGGCATAGTATTTCTCCTTGTTCGTCTAATTAAGCTACACCCATGCCGGGCAACATTTGGGCAACAGAAGACATATTTGTCTCATGCACTGCAATGGCTCCGCGCAAGTGGCGCTTGTTTTTGGTGGTCTTCTTGGTCAAGATGTGACGTTTGAAGGCTTGGCCGCGTTTAACGGTACCGCCTGGACGAACGCGAAATCGCTTTTTCGCGCTGCTTTTGGTCTTCATTTTGGGCATTGTGATGCTCCTTTATTTGCAACTCGTGAGGTGACTGCACAATCTGTGCAGGCTTGTAGACCCCGAGCGTTAAGCAGTCTGTGTGTGCTGGCAAATCAGTTTGCACTGACCTTGCCGAAACAACCCATACCTGCATTTGCAGCAATTGGTGACCTGTACCGAATTGCGCAAAGCTTTTGATTATAAACGGTTTTCTGTGCGCTTGGCAAGCACCAACAGCTTATTCAGCAGTGTGAGCTGTTGTGGTTTCGGCGCTGGATTCAACCACATTTTCAGCTGCCTGGGGCGCTGGTGCGGTCGTTGGTGCCGGCTTGGGCGCTAACTTGACTTGGGCTTTAACCTCAGCTTTTGGCTCAGTTTTACTGTCAGTCGCTGCCGCTGGCTTGGCTGGGCTTGGTTTTTTCTTGCCTGGGGCAATCATCATGATCATCTGCTTGCCTTCCAGTTTAGGCATGCTTTCTACAATGATGCTGTCGGCCAGCTCGTTTTTGATGCGCATCAACAAGGCCATGCCCAGTTCTTGGTGCGTAATCTCGCGGCCACGAAAACGCAGCGTGATCTTGCATTTGTCGCCATCGTCCAAAAAGCGGCGAATGTTGCGCATTTTGATGTGGTAGTCGCCGTCGTCGGTTCCGGGACGGAACTTGACTTCCTTGATCTCAATGACAGTTTGTTTGAGCTTGGCCTCGTGCTCGCGCTTTTGCTCTTGGTATTTGAACTTGCCGTAGTCCATGATACGCACCACAGGCGGCGTGGCGGTGGCCACGATTTCAATCACATCCAAGTCCAGCTCAGACGCTTGGCGCATGGCTTCCATCATGGTCATCACGCCCATGGCCTCATTATCGGGGCCCACGACGCGCACTTCGGGCGCCATGATTTCGCGGTTGAGACGGTGTTTGCGCTCTTCGCGGTGGTAGCGAGAGGGACGGGGCGGGCGAGGCGGGCGCGGTGCCAAGGGCCGAAATGGTGCGGTAGCGATGGTTTAAATCCTTGCAAAATTACTATTGAAGCATAGTTGCTTTACAGCTACCATTACAATAGCTGCTGATGCAGTGTTTCCTTGGGCCATAAGCCTAAACGACTTGAAAATTCACTCCAAGGAAAGTAGGCCGCTAGACCTTAGCTGCAATATCCTGAACGATTTTGGCTACAAACTCGCCTACAGGCATTACACCGAGGTCTACATTGCCCCTTGCACGCACGGAGGCTGCGCCAGCTTCTTTTTCTTTGTCACCTAAAACCAAGATAAATGGCAGCTTTTGCATCGAATGTTCCCGTATTTTAAGGTTAATCTTCTCATTGCGCAAATCTGTGGCCACCCTAAGCCCTTGATTCTTCAGCTTTTGTGCCACATCGGCCACGTAATCGGCCTGCGCGTCGGTGATTCCGCAAACCACCACTTGCACCGGGGCTAGCCACGTGGGCAGTGCGCCGGCGTGCTGTTCGATCAAAATGCCGATAAATCGCTCCAGGCTGCCCACAATGGCACGGTGCAGCATGACGGGGCGCTGGCGGCTGCCGTCTGCGGCCACATATTCGGCGTCCAAACGTTCAGGCATGGAAAAATCCACCTGCATAGTGCCGCACTGCCACTGGCGGCCTATTGCGTCTTTCAGGGTGTATTCGATCTTGGGGCCATAAAACGCGCCGTCGCCAGGCGATAGTTCGTACTGGCAGCCGCTGGCTTTGAGCGATTCGATCAGCGCGGCTTCGGCTTTGTCCCAGCTTTCGTCACTGCCAATGCGCGCTTCGGGCCGGGTGGCTACCTTGTAGATGATGTTCTTGAAGCCGAAGTCGGTATAGACTTTTTGCAAGAGCGCGGTATACGCTGTGCATTCGTCCAATATGTGCTCTTCGGTGCAGAAAATATGCCCGTCGTCTTGCGTAAAGCCGCGCACCCGCATGATGCCGTGCAGCCCACCCGTGGGCTCGTTGCGGTGGCATTGGCCAAACTCGCCGTAGCGCAGCGGCAGGTCGCGGTAGCTTTTGATGCCTTGCTTGAAGATGAGAATGTGGCCGGGGCAGTTCATGGGTTTGAGCGCATAGTCACGCTTTTCACTCTCGGTGGTAAACATGTTGTCGCGGTACTTGTCCCAGTGCCCGGTTTTCTCCCACAGGCTTTTGTCGATGATCTGCGGGCCTTTCACCTCTTGGTAGCCGTTGTCTTGGTAGACGCGGCGCATGTACTGCTCCACCTGCTGCCACACCGTCCAGCCCTTAGGGTGCCAAAACACCGTGCCTGGGGAATGCTCGTCGATGTGGAACAAGTCCAGCTCGCGGCCCAGCTTGCGGTGGTCGCGCTTTTCGGCTTCTTCCAGCATGGTCAGGTGCTGTTGCAGCTCGTCTTTGGTGGCCCAGGCTGTGCCGTAGACGCGTTGCAGCATTTCGTTGCGATGGTCGCCGCGCCAGTAGGCTCCGGCCAGTTTCATCAGCTTAAAGTGTTTAAGCTTGCCGGTTGACGGCACATGCGGGCCACGGCACAGGTCTTCAAACGCGCCTTCGCGGTACAAACTCACGTCTTCGCCCGCAGGAATGCTGCCAATAATCTCGGCCTTGTAATGCTCGCCCATGCCTTTAAAGTACGCAATCGCCTCGTCGCGCGGCAGCACGCGGCGCGTGACCGGCTCGTCCTTGTTGGCCAGCTCGGCCATCTTCTTTTCAATTGCGCCTAAGTCTTCGGGCGTGAATGGGCGCTTGTACGAAAAGTCGTAGAAAAAACCGTTTTCTATTACCGGGCCAATGGTGACCTGCGCGTCGGGGAACAGCTCTTTGACCGCGTAGGCCAGCAGGTGGGCGGTGCTGTGGCGAATCACCTCCAGGCCGTCTGCGTCTTTGGCGGTGATGATGGACAGCTCTGTGTTGCTGGCCATGCTGTAGCTGGTATCGACGATCTTGGCGTTGCCCTCAGGCTCGCCCACCGGCCTGACTTTGCCTGCTAATGCCGCTTTGGCCAAGCCAGCGCCAATCGACATGGCCACTTCGGCTACCGTGACGGGGCCGGGATAGTCGCGTTGGGAACCGTCAGGCAGTGTGATGTGAACCATGGTGATCTCTTGTGTAAAACGTGTGGGCGGTGGTTTGCGGGTTAAAGCAACCGCTTGAGAATGCAAAAACGCGACCAGTGGCCGCGTTTTAAGGGGTAAAACTGTAGCTGCTAGTGCAATCTACGTGCGGGCACCTGCCGTGCGGGGCATAAAAGTGTGCATGTAGTTCGCGGTGTCATAACCAGCAGTGCCTTTCTCGCTCTTACCTAATTTCAAACAGTTTGCAGATTTTACCCGCAACATTGCAGAAACCGTGTTTTGAGCCTGCAACAGCGTCTGCTGAGCCCATAGACTGACATTAAAAGCCCCTCAGTTTGCTATAAATAAAGAAGCTATCTATCTAGCGTTTCCTTGGGAGATAGGGCTAAAGTACCTTAAAAAT
>JAYSRE010000136.1:0-29370 GCA_043721235.1 Polaromonas sp.
GCTCGCTGTTTTTTACTTCGTACCAGCGCTGCGCTATTTGGCTGCCTGCGTGTTGCAGCTCTACCTTGACCGTCAATGGGTCGCGCATGAACTGTTGGCTGAGTTTGGCAATGCCTTCGGGGTAGGTGGCGCTAAATAGCAGGGTTTGGCGCTCTTTGGGGCACTGCTTGGCCACCACGCTAATGTCGTCCACAAAGCCCATGTCCAGCATGCGGTCGGCTTCGTCTAGCACCAGGGTGTTCAGCGCATCTAGCTTAAGGTTGCCGCGCTCCAAGTGGTCCATGATGCGGCCAGGCGTGCCTACCACGATGTGCGCGCCGTGCTCTAGGCTGGCACTTTGGCCGCGCAGGGGCACGCCGCCGCACAGGGTGATGACTTTGATATTGTCCTCAGCGCGGGCCAAGCGGCGCACTTCAGCGGCTACTTGGTCGGCCAGTTCGCGCGTGGGGCACAGTACCAAGGCTTGCACGGCAAACCTTCTGGCATTCAGATTGGCCAGCAGGGTCAAAGCAAACGCTGCTGTTTTACCGCTGCCGGTTTTGGCCTGGGCAATGATGTCTTTGCCCGCCAGCGCAGGCGGCAGGCTGGCCGCCTGGATGGGGGTCATGGCCAAGTAGCCTAGCTGGGTGAGGTTGGCCAGAGCTGCGGGGGACAAAGCAAGCGTGTCGAAGCGGGCTACCTTAGAAAGGGCTGGGGACGGTGGTTGGGCAGTAATGGTCATTGCCCATTATCGGTGGTGGGGCCTGAGGTGGGTCTACAGGTGGGTCTACAAGTGGATCTACAGGTGGGCCTACCGCACCCAACAGCAGCAAAAACCCACATTGAGGGTTTGCCCGCCCTCACAATAGTTCAGCACCTCTAAAAATACCCGATTTCTCGCAAGGGACATAAAACTACTGCAAAATAGCACGATCGTTCTTTTTTATAAAACCCTGTTGCTAATGACTGCTGTATGGCACTGCTAAATTTAGCCACTGTCAATGCGTCCTTGTCCAAAAGCGCAGCTGCAGGCGCAGGCAAAGTTGCGCTCAAAAGCCAGCAAAAAGGCCAGCAAACCAAAGCTGCTATTGTGGACGCTGCCCTGAGTTTGGCTACGCAGATCGGCTTGGAAGGCTTGAGCATAGGCGCCTTGGCCGAGGCTACGCAAATGAGCAAGTCTGGCGTATTTGCCCATTTTGGCTCCCGCGAAGAGCTGCAAATATCGGTTGTGCTTGAATACCATGCACGCTTTGAAGAAGAGGTGTTCTACCCTGCCCTGCAAGCCGCGCGTGGCCTGCCCCGTGTACGCGCCCTGTTTGACAACTGGATGAAGCGCACCTCGGTAGAGATTGACTCAGGCTGCATTTACATCAGCGGCGCAGTAGAGTTTGACGACCGGCCAGGCCCTGTGCGCGACGCGATTGCCACGTCAGTAAAGATCTGGCTGGCTGCCATGCACCGCGCAGTAGCCAATGCACAAGAAGCTGGGCATCTCAATACGCAGGCCGACGCACACCAAATTTTGTTTGAAATTCACGGCTTGATTCTAGCCCTTCACTACGAAGCGCGGTTTTTAAAAACCCCAGGCTCGATTGACCGTGCACTACAAGGTTTTGAGAACATTTTGCAGCGTTATGGGGCTATCGCCCAAGGAAATGCTGAATATATAGCTATAAATAATATAGCAAATACAACGCCGTAATACCCCACAGAATTTATTTTTGTTTTAAAGAGAGAGCACCATGCCAGTCTACAACCCACCCCTGCGCGACATGCAATTTGTAATGCACGAAGTGCTCAATGTAAGCGCTGAATTCAAAGCCATTCCCAAGTATGCCGACGCTGACTTGGAAACTATGAATGCAGTACTGGAGGAGGCTGGCAAGTTTGCCTCCGAAGTAGCCTTTCCGCTCAACATCAGTGGCGACGAAGAAGGCTGCACGCTGGACAAAGTGACCCACGCTGTCACTACGCCCAAGGGTTTTAAAGAAGCCTACGCTAAATACGTAGAAGGCGGCTGGCCTGCACTGTCTGGCGACCCAGAATTTGGCGGCCAAGGCCTGCCATTGGTGGTTAACCAATGTTTTTATGAAATGCTCAACAGCGCCAACCAAGCCTGGACCATGTACCCAGGCCTAACCCATGGCGCGCACGCTGCCCTGCACAGCCATGGCACTGACGCACAAAAGCAGATGTACCTGCACAAAATGACCAGCGGCGAATGGACCGGCACCATGTGCCTGACCGAACCACACTGCGGCACCGACCTGGGCCTGATGCGCACCAAGGCAGAAGCCCTGCCGGACGGTAGCTACAAAATTACCGGCAATAAAATCTTCATCAGCGCCGGTGAACACGACATGGCGGGCAACATCATTCACTTGGTGCTGGCACGCTTGACCGATGCGCCTCCCGGCATCAAGGGTGTTAGCCTGTTCATCGTGCCTAAGTTCATGGTTAACCAGGACGGCACACTGGGCGCACGCAACGGCATTTACTGTGGCGGCCTGGAGCACAAAATGGGCATTCATGGCAACTCCACCGCACAAATGGTGCTGGACGGCGCCATCGGCACCATGGTAGGCCTGCCTAACAAAGGCATGCAAGGCATGTTTGTGATGATGAACGCCGCCCGCCTGGGCGTGGGTAACCAGTCTTTGGGTTTGACCGAAGTGGCTTACCAAAACGCATTGGCCTACGCCAAAGACCGCATACAAATGCGCTCACTCTCAGGCCCTAAAGCCACCGACAAAGCCGCCGACCCGATCATTGTGCACCCCGATGTACGCAAGATGCTGCTGACCGCCAAAGCCTACGCAGAAGGTGGCCGTGCACTGGCCATCTACTGCGCAGTGCTGCTAGACAAAGAGCATGCACACCCGGACGAAAAAGTGCGCAAAGACAGCGGCGAAATGCTGTCCCTGCTAACGCCCATCGTGAAAGCTTTTATCACTGACAACGGCCACATTTCCACCAACATGTGCATGCAAGTATTTGGCGGCCACGGCTTTATCAAAGAATGGGGCATGGAGCAGTTTGTGCGCGACAACCGCATCAACATGATTTACGAAGGCACCAACACCATCCAGTCGCTCGACCTGCTAGGCCGCAAGGTGCTGGGCAACAACGGTGCTACGCTGCAAAAGTTTGGCAAACTGATTGGCCAGTTGGTAGCTGAAGAAGGCGTGAACGAAAAGATGGCCGAGTTCATTACCCCGATCGCAATTTTGGGCGAGCAAATGACCAAGTTCACGACCGAACTGGGGTTTAAAGGCTTTCAAAACCCCGACGAAGTGGGCGCGGCCGCGGTGGACTACCTGCGTGTAGCAGGGCATTTGGTGTTTGGTTACTTTTGGGCACGCATGGCGCAAGTGGCACTGCGCGAAATTGAGAAACAGAGCGCCGCTGGCGGTGCCGGTAACGTAGACCCGTTTTATCTGGCCAAAGTGCAAACCGCGCGCTTTTACTTTGCCAAGCTGTTCCCCGAAACCGCTAGCCTCATGCGCACTGCACGCGCAGGCAGCAAGGTGCTCATGGACACAGACGCAGTCTTCGCGTAAAACTGGGTTGCGCTAAGCCCGCGCAACTTGCCTTAACCCCTTACCCCCTTAATCCGTTAATCACTTAACCCCTGGAGCCTTTATGAAAAAAATGCGTACTCTTCTCGTTCTGACCACTGCTGCTTTGCTGTCTACTTTGGCGCTGGCGCAAAACACGCCCGTGGGCAAATGGCACACGATGGACGATAAAACCAAAGAAATTAAGTCGGAAATCACCATCACCGAAGCGGGCGGCGCACTGAGCGGCAAAGTCAGCAAAGTGCTGCGCAAAGATGCCAAGCCGGATGCTGTGTGTGAAGAATGCAAAGACGAGCGCAAAGGCAAGCCCATGCTGGGCCTGGAGATTATTCGCGGCGCCAAAAAAGATGCCAGCACCGATGTGTGGGCTGGCGGCAAGATTCTCGACCCTGAAAACGGCAAAGAGTACACCCTGAAAATGACCCCCGAAGACGGCGGTAAAAAGCTTGCCGTGCGCGGCAGTATTGGCCCGTTTGGTCGCACCCAGACTTGGGTACGCGTTGAATAAAGAATAAGGTACAAGCATGTCTGGTTTCCAAGTAAAAAAAGTCGCCGTACTCGGTGCAGGCGTGATGGGTGCGCAAATTGCAGCGCATTTGGTTAACGTTCAAGTGCCGGTGGTGTTGTTTGATTTGGCGGCCAAAGAAGGCCCCAAGAACGGCATCGTTACCAAAGCCATAGAAGGCCTGAAGAAACTAAAGCCTTCACCGCTGGGCGTGACCGAAGATGCAGCCTTGATTGAACAGGCTAATTACGATGAGCACCTGGAGTTGCTGCGCGGCTGCGACCTCATCATTGAGGCTATTGCCGAGCGCATGGACTGGAAACTGGACTTGTACAAAAAGATAGCGCCGTATGTGGCTGAGAATGCCATCGTCGCATCCAACACATCGGGGCTGTCGATTACCAAGCTGTCTGAGGCACTGCCTGAGAACATCAAGCCACGTTTTTGCGGCATTCACTTTTTTAACCCGCCGCGCTACATGTACTTGGTGGAGCTGATCAACACGCCTACCACTGAGCCTGTCGTGCTAGACCAGCTAGAAGCTTTTGTAACCAGCGCTGTGGGTAAAGGCGTGGTACGTGCCAAAGACACGCCTAACTTTATTGCCAATCGTGTGGGCATTGCCGGCATGCTGGGCGTGATGAAGCAGGCTGAAAACTTTGGTTTAACCTACGATGTAGTGGACGACCTGACAGGTAAAAAACTGGGCCGCGCCAGCAGCGGCACCTTCCGCACGGCAGACGTGGTGGGCTTGGATGTGATGTTCCACGTGATCAAAACCCTGCAAGACAACTTGGACGAGAAGCGCGACCCTTTTTACGGTAACTTTGGCACTCCAGCGGTGCTTAAAACTCTAATGGACGCTGGTGCACTGGGCCAAAAAGCCAAGGCTGGTTTCTTCAAAAAAGCAGGCCGCGATATTTTGCGCTACGACGCAGACAAGCAAGACTACGTGCCCGGTGGCGAGAAGTCTGACGAAGTGTATGCCCGCATGCTCAAAAAGCCTGCTGCAGAACGCCTGAAGTTGCTGCGCAACTCCGAAGGCAAGCAGGGCCAGTTTTTGTGGGCGATTTTGCGCGATGGTTTCCATTACGCCGCCATCCATTTAGAAAGCATAGCCGAGACTGCACGCGATGTGGACTTTGCCATGCGCTGGGGCTTTGGCCTTAAGCAAGGCCCGTTTGAGCTGTGGCAGGAAGCCGGATGGCTGGAAGTTGCCAACATGGTGAAAGAAGACATCGACGCAGGCAAAGCGCTGTGCAAAGCGCCGCTTCCAGATTGGGTGTTCAAAGGCCCGGTGGCTGAATCTAACCATGGCGCGGGCGGTGTGCACACCAAGGATGGCTCTTGGAACCCCGCTACCCAAAAGTTTGTACCGCGCCACGATTTGCCGGTGTACCAGCGCCAGCACTTCCCAGAGAACGTGTTGGGCTCCAGCGCACCCGCGTTTGAAACCGCAGGCACTACGCTGCATGAAGACGCAGCCATTCGTTTGTGGACACTTGACGGTGCAAGCCGCCAGCCTGGTACGGGCGTGGTGATTGCCAGCATCAAAACCAAAATGCATGTCATCAGCATGGATGTGATGGCGGGCTTAGAAAAAGCCGTGGAGATGGCCGAGGCCGATTACGCAGGTGTGGTCATCTGGTCTGGCGACGAGCCGTTTTGTGCAGGTGCTGACTTGCAAGGCATGTTGCCTGCGTTCATGAGCGGCGGCGTAAGTTTGCTGGACGAGGCGATGGCCGAAGTGCAACGTGTGATGCTGCGGCTGCGCTACGCCAATGTACCTGTAGTTAGCGCTGTGCGCGGCTTGACATTAGGCGGCGGGTGTGAATTAGCAGTGCATTGTGCTAAGCGCGCCGTTGCGATGGAAAGCTATATTGGTTTGGTCGAGGTGGGCGTGGGCTTGGTGCCTGGTGCTGGTGGCCTTACCTACATTGCGCGCCGCGCCTGCGAAAACATGGCCAGCAGCAATAGCAAAGAGCTGCTGCCTTTCTTGACCGAAGGTTTTACCAACGCTGCCATGGCCAAGGTAGGCACCAGCGCGATTGAATCGCGCAAACTGGGCTACCTGCTGTGGTCTGACCCGATTGTGGCCAACAAAGACGAATTGCTGTTTATAGCGATCAACGAAGCCAAAGCCATGGCCGCCTCGGGCTATCGCGCGCCATCTAAGCGCATGTTTTCCGTAGCAGGCCGCAACGCAAGAGCCACCATTACCGGCTCGCTGGTCAATATGCGCGACGGCGGTTTTATCAGCCAGCACGACTTTCATATTGCCACCTTGATTGCCGACGTAGTGTGCGGCGGCGATGTAGAAGCTGGCACGATGGTGACTGAAGAGTATGTGATGGCGCTGGAGCGCAAAGCCTTTACCAGCTTGCTAACCACGGCCAAAACGCAAGAGCGGATTATGGGGATGTTGAATACTGGTAAGCCAGTGAGAAATTAATAACCTTGCGGGACAGACCAGCGGACAGCGCAAAGCGCCCCGTTGCTCTGTCTCCAACTGATCAAATGAACCCGCCCCCTGACCTTATGATGACCACCACCCCCAACCGCCTAGAACGCCAGCTAAGCCGCCTAAACGAAGTACCCGCCTACTTCCGTCCGTGGTTTCAGTCTGTTGTGTTAGGCCGCGCTGTACCCTTCACAGGCACAGCCAAGCTGCGCTACGAAGTTATGTCGCCCGACAAAGTGGTCATCTTTGTAGCCAACCGCCGCAAAGTGCAAAACCACATTGAAGGCGTGCACGCTGTGGCCACCACGCTAGCGGCTGAGACCGCCACGGGCATGGTGATGGGCATGAACGTGCGTGACGATTGCCTGCCCGTGGTGAAAGAAATGCGCGTGCAATTTACCAAGCGCGGCATGGGAGCCATGCGCGCTGTGGCCACCCTCACCGAGGCGCAGCGTGCGCTCATTCAAAGCACTGACAAAGGCGAAGTGACTGTGCCTGTGGTGGTAACTGACGAGTCAGGCAACCACCCCCTGGTGTGCGAATTTATCTGGGCTTGGATCCCGTCCAAACGACCCGCGCGTAGCGTTGCTCTGTCCTCACCTAACTAAGAAGGAATTTCACCATGGCCAAACAAATCCAAGAAGCCTATATCGTTGCCGCTACGCGCACGCCCATTGGGCGTTCGCACAAAGGCTATTTTCGCAACACACGG
The DNA here is from genome assembly GCA_043721235.1 of Polaromonas sp. Taxonomy (GTDB): domain Bacteria; phylum Pseudomonadota; class Gammaproteobacteria; order Burkholderiales; family Burkholderiaceae_C; genus JAAFIP01. The sequence continues at coordinate 7,236 of JAYSRE010000136.1, forward strand.
CCTGATGATCTGCTGGCCACTGTTTTGAAAAGTGCGCTGGCACAGGTGCCAGGCCTGGACCCGGCCAGCATTGAAGATGTGATCTGCGGCTGCGCCATCCCTGAGGGGTCGCAAGGCCTCAACGTAGCGCGCATTGGTGCGGTGCTGGCGGGCTTACCCCACAGCGTGGGCGGCATCACAGTAGACCGATTTTGTGCAGCGGGCTTATCAGCCGTGCAAATGGCGGCTGACCGCATTCGCGTCGGCGAGGCAGACGTCATGATTGCAGCTGGCACCCAAAGCATGAGCATGGTGCCGATGATGGGCAACTCGCCCAGCCTGTCCCCCGCCATTTTTGCCGATACTGACAACGTTAACAACTACGGCATTGCTTATGGCATGGGCCTGACGGCTGAAAAAGTTGCCACCCAGTGGAAGATCAGCCGCGAAGCGCAAGACGAGTTTGCCTACCACAGCCACATGAAGGCGCTGGCCGCCATGAAGGCAGGCCACTTTGCCAACGAAATGACGGCGGTTGAAGTGACCGAACGCAACGTTAACCTACAAACAGCCGAAGTCACCACCACCACGCGCAGTGTAAGCATAGACGAAGGTGCACGGCCAGATACTACGGTAGAAGGCCTGAGCAAACTGCGCGCCGTATTTTCTGCACGCGGTTCAGTCACCGCAGGCAACAGCAGCCAAACCTCAGACGGTGCAGGCGCGCTCATCTTGGTCAGCGAGGCAGCGCTTAAGCGCTTTAACCTTACACCCTTGGCCAAGTTCTCCAGCTATGCTACCCGTGGTGTGCCGCCGCACATTATGGGCATTGGCCCGATTGAAGCTATCCCTGCGGCGCTGAAATACGCAGGCCTCAAGCATTCAGACATTGACTGGATTGAACTGAACGAAGCTTTTGCCGCGCAGTCGCTGGCCGTGATGAACACGCTCGGGCTTGACCCTTCCAAGGTTAACCCGATGGGCGGCGCTATTGCATTAGGTCACCCACTAGGCGCTACGGGCGCGATTCGAGCAGCCACTGTGGTGCACGCACTGCAACGCAACAAGCTCAAGTACGGCATGGTGACCATGTGCGTAGGCATGGGCCAAGGCGCAGCAGGTATTTTTGAACGTGTGTAAACTTTTTTTTGAGGGAAAATAGCCTTGTCGCCCAAGGAAATGCTCAATAGTTAGCTATATTTTTAATAGTGTTAGTTTTAGCAGTTTTTTAAGCTTACCTTACCCAAAACACAGGGCCTGTTATGTTGCAACCTAGTTTAGATTTTGACCAAGCCATCGCGCTGCAAAGTTTAGGTACTGGCCAGTACAGCGGTGCTACACACACGGCTTGGCTCAATATGGTGGGGCCGTTTGGCGGTATGACTGCGGCTGTGATGCTGCAAGCAGTCATGCAGCACCCAGCCCGTTTGGGCAACCCCGTGTCGCTCACAGTGAACTTTTGCGCTGGCGTGGCTGAAGGTGCGTTTGAAGTCAGCTCTAAACCCGCGCGCACCAACCGGTCTACCCAACACTGGCAGGTTCAATTGCTACAGGCAGGTGAAGTCGTCATTACCGCCACTGCGGTTACCGCCATGCGGCGCAGCACATTTAGCAGCAACGAGTTGCCCATGCCTGCAGTGGTCGCAGCGCAGTCGCTACCGCGTGCCGAACCGCCCAAGCTGCCTTGGACGCAGCGCTACGACATGCGCTCGATCACCGGCCACATGCCTACGGTGTGGGATGCCGCAGAGGCTGACACGCTCACGCAAATGTGGGTGCGCGATGTGCAAGAGCGCAGCATAGATTTTGTATCGCTCACCGCCTTGGCCGACAGTTTTTTCCCGCGTGTGTATTTGCGTCGCCAAACCTTTGTGCCTATTGGCACCGTGTCGATGACGGTGTATTTTCATGCCGATGCCGCCCAGCTGGGCACCTTGGGCAGTGGTTTTGTACTAGGCCAGGCCAGGGCGCAGTGCTTTTTTAACGGGTTTTTTGACCAAACTGCGCAGTTGTGGTCAGAGGCTGGCACACTCATAGCCACCACCCACCAGGTGGTGTACTACAAGGAATAAATCGCCAGCGCCTACCTCATGCTGCACCAGCCGCCGCGTGATGCGTGGACGCACAAGCTAAACCTGCGCCCGTACATGGAACAGTTTTGATAAGTAAGCAGACTCGCATGGAAAAAATCATTGACTATTATTTTGACTTTGGCAGCCCAGCATCGTACCTAGCCTACACACAGCTGCCCAAACTGTGTGCGCAAACCGGTGCTTCGGTAGAGTGCAAGCCCATGCTGTTGGGCGGTGTTTTCCAGGCCACGGGCAACCATTCACCCGCCGCCATTCCTGCCAAGGGGGCCTACACCTTCACAGATTTTGCGCGTTTTGCTAAACGCTACGGCGTACCGCTGGCTACCAACCCGCACTTTCCCATCAACACCTTGCTGCTCATGCGTGCAGCCATGGGTTTGCACATGACCGATGACGCGCGCTTTGTGCCCTACTGCAACGCCATGTACCAAGCCATTTGGGTTGACGCGCAGAACATGAACGACCCGGCAGTCGTAGGCCGAGTGCTCACTGCAGCGCGCATAGACCCTGCCATTATCCTGGCGCTGGCCAATGCCCAAAGCACCAAAGACGCACTCAAAACTGCCACGCAGGCTGCTGTAGCACGCGGTGTATTTGGCGCACCTACTTTCTTTGTGGGCAGTGCCATGTTTTGGGGCCAAGACCGCTTAGACTTTGTGCGCGAGGCCTTGGACGCTCTGCCCGCTTGAGAATTTTTACACCCCATTCACTTTACCTAGAACCAGCCATGAGCGACATCCTAATTCACCACGATGCAGGCATCTGCACGATCACGCTGAACCGCGTTGAGAAGAAAAATTCCATCACCACCGTGATGTACCAAACCATGGCCGATGCTTTGGCTGCAGCCCAAGGCGATGCCAGTGTGCGCGTGGTGGTGGTGCAAGGTCACGAAACTATTTTCAGCGCTGGCAACGACATTGCAGACTTTTTAAATAACCCGCCCGCAGGCCAAGACAGCCCGGTATTTAGGTTTTTGCATGGCATAGCCAGCTTTCCCAAGCCCATCATTGCCGCAGTCAACGGCCCGGCTGTAGGGATTGGCACCACCCTGCTGCTGCACTGCGACCTGGTGTACGCAGGCGACAACGCAGCTTTCTCCATGCCTTTTGTTAACCTGGGCCTGTGCCCCGAGGCAGCGTCCAGCCTGCTGGTGCCGCAGCTGATGGGCTACCACCGCGCGGCTGAGGCGCTGCTGCTGGGCGAGCCATTTATGGCCGAGGCTGCGCTGGAAGTAGGCTTGGTCAACCGGGTAGTGCCGCCATTAGAAACCAATACCTACGCCCAATCTGTAGCCTGCAGACTGGCCGCTAAGCCCCTGTCCAGCCTGATAGAAACCAAACGCCTGATGAAAAAAAACCAAGGCTCACTGGTAGCGCAGGTAATGGCAGAGGAGGGGGCCAGTTTTGGCCGCATGCTGCGCGAGAGCGCAGCCCGTGAGGCGTTTGGCGCATTCATGGAAAAGCGCAGACCTGACTTCTCCAAGGTATAAGCACACTGCAACGCACTTAGTCTGCCTCCGCTGTTCCTCAAGGCTCAGCCAGGTGTCAGCCTAGCATGCACAATCTGCCTATGACCAAAAAAGCCGACCCCAGCTTGGTGCAGCTAGAGCCAGAATTTATCGCTGCCATCATCGATATTTTTGAAAATAAGCAAATTTTCAACCATCTCCTTGGCCTCAAAGCACAGCACATCAGTGCGCTTGAAGTCACCGCCACCATCAACATGCGCCCCGAGTTGGTAGGCCACTTTGCCTACAACCGCTTGCACGGTGGTGTCATCAGCGCCTGCCTGGACACGCTGGGTGCCCACGCCATCATGGCTGCCATGGGTGCACGCTATATTGACGAGCCCATAACCCAAAGGCTAGAACGCTTTAGCAAATTCGGCACCATCGATTTGCGCATTGATTACCTGCGTCCTGCCATTGGAGAGGTGTTCACCATGCGCGCGCAGGTGCTGCACCTAGGCTCGCGCCTGGCCAGATCGCGGATGGAGTTTTTTGCTGCGGATGGCACCTTGCTGTCTACCGGTGCGGCAGCTTACATTGTGTCTTAGGTGCTGGTAAAGCGGCCACCAGATTACTATTAATTTAATAGCTTCTTATGCAGTATTTCCTTGGGCGACAGGGCTATTTTGCTTAAAATACCGATTCTTGAGCATGGTGCAGGTACAAAACCCCAAAAACAATCAATCTTTGGGCAAAGCCCGTGGCTTGCCTTCTAAATCAATCGCTACATAGGTCAAATTGGCCTCAGTCACCTTGATCACCGGCTCCGGCTGGCGCATGCGCTGGGCATACACCTCTACCTTCACCGTGACCGACGTAGTACCTATACGCTCCACTTCGGCAAAAAAACTCAGTAAATCGCCTATTTTGACCGCCTGCTTGAAAACAAACTGGTTCACCGCCACCGTGGCAATGCGCCCCTTGGCAATACGGGCCGGAATCACCGAGCCTGCCAAGTCCACCTGGGCCATCACCCAGCCGCCAAAAATATCGCCATTGGCATTGCTGTCTGCAGGCATGGGGATGACTTTGAGCACCAGCTCTTTGTCTGTCGGCATAACCGTAGGTTCACTTGAGTTTTGAGACATAGGCACAATCTGTCAAAGATTAAAAAATAATATTCTCTCATGCGCTCACTTGCCCCCTCCACCGCCCCTGCAGCTTCACCCGCTGGCACGCCCGACCAGCCTGCACAAGCCGCCGCCAGCAGCAATGACTGGGCTACGCTCAAACGCCTCTTCCCCTACCTGTGGCGCTACAAATGGCGGGTTATTGCTGCGCTAGGCTTTATGGTGGGGGCCAAAGCGGCCAACGTCAGCGTGCCCTTGCTGCTCAAAGAACTGGTGGACAGCCTGAGCCTTCAACCGGGCAGCCCACAAACCCTGCTGGTAGTGCCTGTGGCGCTGCTGCTAGGCTACGGCGCGCTGCGCCTGTCTACCTCGCTGTTTGGCGAACTGCGTGAGCTGGTCTTTGCCAAGGCCACGCACGGCACAGCGCGAACGATTGCGCTGGAAACCTTCCAGCACCTGCACGCCCTGAGCCTGCGCTTTCACCTGGAGCGGCAAACCGGTGGCATGACCCGCGACATTGAGCGCGGCGTGCGGGGTATTGAGTCGCTGATCTCGTATTCGCTGTACTCCATCATTCCCACGTTGATTGAAGTGGCCTTAGTGCTGACGATTTTGGCCGTCAAATTCGATATGTGGTTTGCCATCATCACCGTCACCGCGCTGGTGCTGTACATCACCTTTACCGTGCTGGTGACCGAATGGCGCACCCAGTTTCGCAAACAGGCCAACGCATTTGACTCGGCTGCGCACACCAAGGCCGTGGACTCACTTTTAAACTATGAAACCGTTAAATACTTCAACAACGAAAATTTTGAAGCCGCGCGCTATGACGAAAGCCTGGAAAAGCTGCGCCACGCCCGGCTGAAAAGCCAAACCACGCTCATGCTGCTTAACACTGGCCAGCAGGTCATTATTGCGGTGGGCTTGGTGGCCATGCTGTGGCGCGCTACGCAAGGCGTGGTAGATGGCCGCCTGACGATCGGCGACTTTGTGATGGTGAATGCTTTCATGATTCAGCTGTACATACCGCTGAACTTCTTAGGCGTGATTTACCGCGAAATCAAACAAAGCCTGACCGACCTGGACAAAATGTTCGTGCTGATGGAAAAAGAGCGGGAAGTGGCTGACCTGGCCGGTGCAAACGCTCTGCAGATAGATGCAACGCCAGGCGTAGAGTTTGACAATGTGAGCTTTGCCTATGAGGCAGACCGCCCGATTTTGCATAACGTGAGTTTTGCCATTCCCGCTGGTAAAACCGTGGCGGTGGTGGGGCCCAGTGGCTCGGGTAAATCCACCCTGGCCCGCTTGCTCTACCGCTTCTACGATGTACAGCAAGGTGCCATTCGCATCGCGGGGCAAAATATCAAAGAAGTGACGCAAACCAGCGTGCGCCGCGCTATTGGTACCGTGCCGCAAGACACTGTGCTGTTTAATGACACGGTGGAGTACAACATTGCCTATGGCAAACCGGGCAGCACCCGCGCGCAGGTAGAAGCGGCAGCGCAAACAGCGCGTATCCATGACTTTATCAGCGCCACACCCAAAGGCTATGCCACCATGGTGGGTGAGCGCGGCCTCAAACTATCAGGCGGTGAAAAGCAGCGGGTGGCCATTGCCCGCACTTTGCTTAAAGACCCGCCCATTTTGATCTTTGACGAAGCCACCTCGGCGCTGGACAGCGCCAACGAACGCGCGATCCAAGCCGAGCTGCAGAGCGTCTCTAGCGGCAAAACCACCCTGGTGATAGCGCACCGTTTGTCTACCGTGGTGGACGCACATGAAATTTTGGTACTGGACGCGGGCCGCATTGTCGAGCGCGGCACGCATGCCCAACTGCGGGCTTTGCAGGGGCGCTATGCCAGCATGTGGGCGCTACAGCAAAGTACCGCAGAGCACAGTGCGTCTGGCGAAGCGGTGCACGTGCTCTAGGCGCGCTGCAGTTGCGCAGTGCTGCGCAGCGGCGCAGGCCCTATTGATGCACCTTCTATGAAGAGCGGCTGTACCAGCACATGGGTTTGCGCCAGGGTTTCACCATCGATAATTTTGAGCAGCATTTCAGCCATGGCTGCGCCTGAGTCGGACGATGTGGGCTGCATGACGGAGGCTATATCTACATCGGTGAGCAGCGTATCCTCGGGTATGCCGCCGTCTACCACCACCGAGATATCGCGGCCAAGCACCAAGCCCGCGTTGAGCAGATAGCGAATCACGCCTACGCCGGCCAGGTTGTTGTCTATCAAAATAGCGGTTGGTGGGCGCGCTAAACCCAGCAAGTACCCCGCTGCAGCGTAGCCGCCACGGCGGTCCATGCTGCCGCGCTGGTCTGCGCGGCCGCTGACTATCAGTTCGGGCACAACAGGCAATCCCAATGCCAGCATGCTTTGCACAAACCCTGCACGGCGCTGCATCGCAAAATTAAGCCCCAGAGGCGAATGTACATAGGCAATGTGCGTGTGGCCAAGCTGCGCCAAGCGGTTCACTGCCATGCGGCTACCGGCTTCGTTGTCAAAGTCGTACCACGCAAAGTCATCCCGCGTACCGCAGCGCCCATAGCCTAAAAATGGGAAATTGGCTTTTTTCAAATAGTCAATACGGGCATCATTGACCCGCGTATTGGCCAGCAGTACACCGTCTACCCGGCGGCCGCGTACCAGGCGGTCGTAGGTTACCAATTCAGTAGTTTCGCGGGCGGCGGCTAGCAGTAAATCGACCCCTGCTTTTTCCAAGCGGTCAGAGAACGACTCCAGCATGGTCAAAAATTTAGGGTTGCCCAGCAGGTCTGTGTCCAGCGGGTAGACCAAACCCACTGCGTCTGTGCGGCCACGTACCAGGCGCTGGGCTCCCATATTGGGCTGATAGTTAAGCTCTTTGGCACGCTGTGTAATGCGTTCACGTGTTTTGGCGCTGATGTCGGTGTAGCCGTTCAACGCACGGCTTACTGTAGAGGGCGATACGCCCAAGCTTGCAGCTAAAAATTTGATGTCTACGGTCACTGGGCGCTTTCTATTTTTTTGTACAGACCAATCTTACCTAGCTTGGGCCACTATAGCCGACCGCCCAGCGCAGCACGGTGCATCAAACCACCTGCACAAACATACCGCCCCAAGGGGCAAGGTCGATCTGCTGGCCCTGCAGACGGGCACCCGCCAGGCCACTCTCGCCCAACACTGCACCCGGCGTAAGGTCGCTAGGTACCGCCCATTGCACCGCAATATCACTAAAGTTAAATACGCACAGCAGGCTGTGCCCACCGTGGCTGCGCACAAAGGCCAGCACCTGCGCGTGAGGTGCCAGCAAGTGCATATCGCCATGCACCAGCGCGCTTTGTGTTTTACGCCAAGCTAAGAGCTTGCGGTAAAAGTTAAGCAGCGAGCCTGCTTGTTTCAGCTGAACATCTACCGCCAGTGCGCGGTGGCTGGCCGCAGCCGGCAGCCAGGGCTTGGCTTGCACCGTGTTCGCCAATGCAAAGCCGAGGTGGGGGGCATCGGCCACCCACGGCATGGGCGTGCGGCAACCGTCTCTGCCTTTGAACTCGGGCCACATGGCAATGCCATACGGGTCTTGCACATCGTCAAAAGCCACCTCTACCTCTGGCAGGCCCAGCTCATCACCTTGGTACAGGCACGGGGTACCGCGCAGGCTCATTTGCAAAGCAGCAGCCAAGCGCAGCAAGGCTGCCGATGGCATGGCGCCGCCCCAACGCGTAGCCACCCGGGGCACATCGTGGTTGGACAAAGCCCAGCAGGGCCAGCCTGTACCCACGATGTCACCAAACCGCTTTAGCACCTGGTAGAAATGCGGCGCACTGTGCGCTGCGCCCAGCAGATCAAAACAATACGCCATGTGCAGCTTATCACCCCCGTTGGTGTACTCTGCCACCCTTGCAAGTCCATCGTCATCGCCAATCTCTCCCACCATGGTGGTGTTGGGGTATTGGTCCAGCGTGGTGCGCAGTTTGCGCAAAAACTCTAAATTTTCTGGCTGGCTTTTGTCAAACTTGTGCCACTGCCATGCATAAGGGTTCACAGCGCTGACGGCTGGGTCCTCCCCTGTCGGCTTGCCACGCGGTGGGTTGTTGCGCAATTGTTGATCGTGAAAGTAAAAATTGGCGGTGTCCAGGCGGTAGCCATCTACACCCAAGTCGAGCCAAAACTTCACTGTTTCTAGCAAAGCAGCTTGCACCGCCAAGTTATGAAAGTTCAAATCGGGCTGGCTGGACAAAAAGTTGTGCAAGTAGTACTGCTGGCGACGGGTGTCCCACTGCCAAGCGCTGCCGCCAAATATGGACAACCAGTTGTTGGGTGGGTTGCCATCGTCCCTGGCATCAGCCCACACATACCAATCGGCCTTAGGGTTGTTTAAACTAGCGCGGCTTTCTGTAAACCAGGGGTGCTGGTCAGAGCAGTGGGACAGCACTTGGTCAATCATCACCTTCAAACCTAATGCATGTGCGCGCTGAACCAGTGCTTTGAGGTCTGCCAAGCTGCCAAACATCGGGTCTACGTCGCAATAGTCACTCACGTCGTAGCCAAAGTCTTTCATCGGGCTTTTAAAAAAAGGCGACAACCAAATGCCGTCTGCACCTAGCTGGGCTACATAGTCCAGTTGGGCAGTAATGCCAGGCAAGTCGCCTATGCCATCGCCATTGCTGTCGGCAAAGCTGCGTGGATAAATTTGGTAAATGACACCGCCGCGCCACCAGTTGTCGTTCAAAGCTTTAGACATGAAAATACATTAAATTAAAATAAAATCGGCTATTCGCCAGCATCACGTATCACCAGGGAGCACCTGTATGGTAGGGAATTAGCCGCCTTTGACAGAGCCAGACAGCAAGCCGCGCACAAAGAAACGCTGCAATGAGAAGAACACCAGCACGGGCACTGCAATGGACACGAACGCACTGGCAGTCAAAATTTCCCAGCTCTCGCCGCGAGAGCCTAGCAAATCATTAAGTTTGATGGTGAGCACCACTTGCTCAGGGCCTTTGCCCAAAAATACCAAGGCAACCAAGAAGTCGTTCCACACCCACAGGAATTGGAAAATTGCAAAGCTGGCCAGCGCCGGTATCGACAATGGCAACACAATACTGGTAAAAATCTGAAAGTGCGAGGCACCGTCCATGCGTGCACTTTCGATGATGTCGCGCGGCAGTGCGGCTATATAGTTGCGCAGCAAATAAATGGCCAAGGGCAAACCAAAGGCCGTGTGCGCCAACCATATGCCTGGGTACGATTTAGATGCAATGCCCATTGCAGAACCAAGCTCGTTGTACAGGCGCAGCAAAGGAATCAAAGACATTTGCAGTGGCACTACCAGCATAGCTACCACTACAATAAACAACCACTTGCGGCCCGGAAACTGCATCCAGCTAAAAGCATAGGCCGCAAATGCTGCAATCAAAATAGGAATCAACGTTGCCGGAATGGTGACCTTGAAAGTGTTGACAAAGGCTTGGCCCACGCCCTCAGATGCAATCACTTTTTGGTAATTTTGGGTAGAAAAAACGGGCGGTGACTCAGCCACATAAAAAATACGAACGCCGTTGGGTTTTTCGTAGGCGGCGGTTAGCTCTAGCCGGTAGGTGCTGTCTGCGTTGAGTGTCAAGGTACCGTCTGGCTTGCCATCTTCTTCGTCAAAAATCTGACCGTCAGCTATTTGCGCGGTAGTGCCCACTACAAATTCGTCAGGCTTGGCAGACTTTAGTGAAAACTTGCCAATACGGGTACCAGAGTCTGCCGCAAAGAAGCGCCCAGAAATCACGAATTTATCGTCAATTTTTTGCACGCTTTGCATACCGCCCGAGCGGCGCATGTCGGCGCGCGTTTGTGTGGACACTGCGGTCCACCAGCCACTAGACACTAGCTGCTCTTTCACCCGAAAGCTAGACACCAGCAAGCCCAGCGTAGGAAACACCCAAATGATGACAATGGCCAGCAGCAGCAACTGCGCCAGAATAGACTGCAGGCTGAAATATTTTTTCATCGCTGCGCCTCCTCGGCCTGAAAGCGGCGAATGTTAAACACCATCACCGGAATGACAGCCACCATGAGCACCATGGCCAAGGTAGAACTGCGGCCGTAGTCGCCCCCGCCTCGGAACATCCAGTCGTACATCAGGTTGCCCAGCACGCTGGTGTCCCACTGCCCGCCGGTCATGGCCATCACAATGTCAAACACCTTGAGCACGGTAATGGTGATGGTAGTCCAGACCACCAAAATGGTGGACATGACCTGCGGCACCATAATTTCAAAAAATATTTGCAACTCACTGGCACCGTCCAAGTGCGCCGCCTCAATCGTCTCGGTCGGCACACCTCGCAGCGCGGCCGACAAAATTACCATGGCAAAACCGGTTTGTATCCAGATCAGAATCACCATCAGAAAAAAGTTGTTCCAAAAAGGCACTGTGACCCAAGCCTGCGGCTCAAAGCCCATGCCGGTTACGATGGCGTTCAAAATACCGATTTGCTCTGACTGCGGGCCGCGGTAGTCGTAGACAAACTTCCAGATCACGCTGGCACCTACAAAGCTGATGGCCATGGGCATAAACACCATGGTTTTGGCAAAATTGCCCCACCACACCCGGTCGGCCAGCACGGCCACTACCAGCCCCAACACGGTGGCTACGGCAGGCACCACCAGCAGCCATAAAAAATTATTGCGGATGGTGATGAGAAAGTTTTGGTCACCGAACACCCATACGTAATTACGCCAGCCTACAAAGGTCTCGCCGGTCGCGTTGTAGAAGCTCAACCTGAAAGTTTCAAGCAGCGGGTACAACAAGAACACGCCCAATAGCAACAGCGCAGGCGCTAAAAACAGCCATGGGCGCACGCCAGACTCAATAGCGTCAGCACGTGGGCGCTTGGCCGTAGGATCGCCTTTGGGCCGCTGCGTGAATTTGTCGAGCACCCAGTTGGTGCCCGCAAAGTACAACAAGCAAAACGCCACACTCACGACAACCGCCGCGATGGCTTGAAAGACTTGTTCGATCATGGTGAAATGCGGGTTAAGAAAAGAAAAATACATGCGCTAGCTGCCTGCAACTAAGCAGCCCGTCACTGCAAAGTGAGGGCTGCCAAATTACGGCAGGGTCGCGGGTTTTAATTCACATTAAAACGCTGTCATAATTTTTAAATTATTTGATAGCGTCCCAGCTCTTTTGGATGTCATCGGCCACGGCTTTGGCTGTCTGGCCACCGGAGTAGTTGACCATGCCTTTCCAGAAGCTACCGGCACCAATGGCACCGGGCATCAGGTCGGAGCCGTCAAAGCGGAAGGTGGTGGCATTGAGCAAAATCTCGCCCTGCTTTTTGAGTGCTTTGTTCTTGTACTTGTCCAAGTTAGCACCTTTATGTGGCGTTAAAAAGCCGCCTTCTGCCATCCAGATTTCGTGGGCTTGTGGGTGCTCTAAATACTCCATGAAAGCACGCGTTGCGGGGCTGTCTTTGGTAATCGTCATGATCGTGCCGCCGCCCAAAACAGGGTTGCCCAGCTTTTTGCTGCTAAACGAGGGAAAGTAAAAAAAGTCAGCTTCTTCGGCCTTGCCTTCTGGAAAGAACGCAGGAATAAAGCTGGCCTGACGGTGCATGTAGCACTTGGGCGGCGAGCCAAACATGCCTTTAGGGCTGTCTTTAAAGCTCACTGTGGCCACAGCTTTGGCACCGCCATCTACATAGGCATCGTTCTTGGCAAACCAGCCGTAAGTTTCTATGGCTTCTACCACGCGGGGGTCGTTAAACTTGATGCTGTTATTGACCCAGCCGTCGTACACTTCGGGCGTTTGTGTGCGCAGCATGATGTCTTCTACCCAGTCGGTAGCAGGCCAGCCAGTAGCGGCATCACTGCCCAAACCGATACACCATGGCTTGGAGCCGTCGGCAGCGATTTTCTTGGTCAGGTCTTGCAGCTCTTCCATGGTTTTGGGCACTTTGTAGCCTTTTTCCTTGAAGTTCTCAGGGATGTACCAGACCAGGCTTTTGACGTTGACGTTGTAGAACAGGCCGTAGAACTCTTTTTTACCTGCTTTGTTGGCGTACGTGCCCAAGTCAGCCCATGAGCTGCCTGCTGCGTAGTTTTTCTTGACCCAATCGCTGGTTTTATTGCCCAGCGGTACCAAGCCACCAATTGCGGCCATGTTGGCAGCCAAACCTGGCTGCGGAAACACGGAAATGTTGGGTGGCGAGCCTGCTTTGATGTCGATCACAATTTGCTGCTCTGAGCTCTGTGAGCAAGAAGGCTTAACGACAGCGCCTGTAGAGGCCTCAAATGCGGCAATCACTTTTTTGAACATGCCTTCTTCAGCGCCAGTCCAAGGGCAGGTGACAGTGACTACTTGGCCCTTCAAGCTGGGGCCCTTGTAGTCTGCGGCCATGGCTTGGCCCGCCAGTGATGTCAGTGCAACGGCTGATGCAGCCGCTACTAGGGTTTGTCTCTTTAACATGCTTACTTTCTCCATAAAAAACCCAGCGGCCCATCCGCCAAGTAAATACTTAAATGCTCTAGCGCTAGATGCGTTTACCCGCAGCGTCAAATTTGTACAAATGTTCGGTGGCAAAACCTAGCCCAATCGCGTTGCCGGGCTCCAGCATGCAGGTGCCTTCCATGCGTGCAGTAATGTCGCCCAGTGCACCAGCGTTTACATAGGCAAAAGTTTCATTGCCCAAGCGCTCAGTGTGTTTTAGCGTGCCCTGGATCGGGCCACCATCTTGCAGTTTGAGGTTTTCTGGGCGCAGACCTATGGTGCCTGCACCGTACGTTTTGGCAAAATCACCTGCTATCAAGTTCATCTGTGGTGAGCCAATGAAACCGGCCACAAACAGGCTGGCAGGCTGGTTGTACAAGTCCAGCGGCTTGCCTACCTGCTCAATGCGGCCTTGGTTTAGCACCACAATTTTGTCGGCCAAGGTCATGGCTTCGACCTGGTCGTGTGTGACGTAAATCATGGTGGCACCCAGGCGGCGGTGCAGTGTGGCCAGTTCAACGCGCATTTTGGTGCGCAAGGCAGCATCCAGGTTGGACAGTGGCTCGTCAAACAAAAACACCTTCGGGTCGCGCACGATGGTGCGGCCAATCGCCACCCGCTGGCGCTGGCCGCCTGATAAAGCTTTGGGCAAACGGTCTAGGTACTGGGTAATTTGCAGTACTTCGGCGGCAGCGCGTACGCGGCGGTCGATCTCGGCTTTGTCTACCTTGGCTATCTTCAGGCCAAAAGCCATGTTGTTGTAGACGGTTTTGTGCGGGTACAGGGCGTAGCTCTGGAACACCATGGCGACTCCGCGCTGGGCGGGCGCCAAGTCGTTTACCACAGAGCCTGCAATGGACAGCTCACCGCCGGAGATCTCTTCTAGCCCGGCAATCATGCGCAGCAAGGTGGTTTTGCCGCAGCCTGAGGGGCCAACAAAGACCACGAATTCACCCGGCTCGATGTCAAGGTCGATGCCATGAATGACATCGACCTTGCCGTAGCTTTTTTTTATACCGCGCAGGCGGACATCCGATTGGCTCATACGCTGCTTTCAAATTGGCTCCGTAAACCACGGAGGGCGAAATCGTTTTCGTAAATGCGTATGGTAATCAGATCTGCGCGGCGCAGCACCCGGACAAACCCTTGCTGCAGACCCTAGGTAGTTGTTTTCTATTGCAGGCCCGTTGCGGCATGTTTACCACCCAAAGAAGGGGGCGAAGGTATTTGGGCGGCATGGAACCAATATCTAATTACTATTAATTCAATAGCTATATATCTAGCATTTCCTTGGGCGATAGCCCTAAAAAGCTTAAAAAACTAGTTTTTTGACAGCTTGCAAACGCACAGCTTGCACGTCTGCAGCGCATACCAGATGCGGGGCTATTTCAGCCAGCGGCAGCAGCACAAAGGCGCGCTGCACCATGCGCGGGTGCGGCACAGTCAGCAAAGGGCTGTCAATATGGGCGCTGCCGTAGAGCAGCAGGTCAAGGTCCAGCGTGCGGGGGGCGTTGGCATGCGGGCGCTGGCGGCCTGCGCCAACCTCTAACTGCTGCAGCATTTGCAGCAGCAGTGGCGCTGGCAAGCAGGTTGCAAGCTCGACTACGGCGTTAATGTAGTCGGGCCCGCTGCTGTCAATGGGGGCGGTTTGGTACAGGCTAGACTGCTTGGCCAGCAGGGTGTGGGGCAAGCCCGCAAGGTCTTTGATGGCTTGCTGCACGGTCTGCACGGCTTTGCCAAGATTGGCACCCAGGGCGACGTAGACCGTAACAGGGTTCGCGTGTAAGTTGTTAGCGTGCAAGCAGCGCTCCACCTCGGTATGTCAGGGCGCAGGGCCAGCACCGTCTGGCGCAGCACCGGTGCGGGGGCCACGGCGGCGGCGTTTGGCGGGCGCGCCATGGCCTAGTTCAGCCTCTGGTTCAGGTGTAGCGGATGCGCTGGTGGTCTCTGCAAAATCGTGCTCAGACTGTGGGCGGGTGGAGCGGGGTGACTTGTCGGCTTTGGGTTTTGGCTGGGCGCGCTGCTGCTCACGCAGTTGGGCTACCAGGTCTTCGCGCGTGCCAAAGTCCGCCATGCTAAATTCTTGCCACCAGTCGGCCAGCGTAATATCTACCTCGGCCACATCGGCGCGCAGCCTTAAAAAGTCAAACCCCGCTCTAAAGCGCAGGTGCTCTACCAAGCTAAACGGCGTCGAGCCCACACGCTTGTCAAAGCGCGGCTGCATCATCCAAATCTCGCGCATATCGGCGGCCAGCTTGCCGCGACCGCTCACGTCGCCAATGCGCAAGTTAAACACATCGTCTATTGCCTCAGTCAGCGCGGGAAAGGGGTGCAAGCCTTTTTTAAGCAGCTTGTCCCAGCCATCACGCACATCAGCCCACAGTACACAGGCCAGCAGGAAGCTGGGCGCTACGGGCTTGCCTTCGCCCACGCGGCGGTCGGTGTCGTTCAGTGCTGCGGTAATAAACGGCTGCTCAGCACGCTCTACCACCAGGTCTAGCAGAGGGTAAATGCCTTGGGCCAAACCCAATTTTTTAAGCTGCTCAATGCTGGCCAGCGCGTGGCCGGTTTGCAGCAATTTGAGCATTTCGTCAAACAAGCGGCTTTGCGGCACGTCGTGCAGCAGCACCTTGCATTCGGCCAAAGGCTTGGCGGTTTTCGCGTCCATCTTAAAACCCAGCTTGGACAGTTTGGCGCTGAAACGCACCGCACGAATAATGCGCACCGGGTCTTCGCGGTAGCGCGTAGCGGCATCGCCAATCATGCGCAGGGTGAGTTTCTTGCTGTCTTGTATGCCGTTGTGGTAGTCCACCACCACCTGCGTTTCAGGGTCGTAGTACATCGCGTTAACGGTAAAGTCGCGGCGCGCTGCGTCATCAATCT
The DNA here is from genome assembly GCA_043721235.1 of Polaromonas sp. Taxonomy (GTDB): domain Bacteria; phylum Pseudomonadota; class Gammaproteobacteria; order Burkholderiales; family Burkholderiaceae_C; genus JAAFIP01. Next base: position 23,234 of record JAYSRE010000136.1, read on the forward strand.
GCGGGCCCCAGACGTTGTCGCGCAGTACGCGGCCTGATGCATCTACGGCGTGCTTCATGCCCGCCAGCTCGGTCTTGGAGGTGCGCTCGTTGCCGCCCACCTGTTCAGCGTCTACGCTTTGCACATTAGCGCGAAAGGTCGACACTTCAATCACTTCATGCTCGCGCCCACGGCCAAACACCACGTGCACGATGCGAAAACGCCGCCCGATGATAAAGGCGCGGCGAAACTGCGCTTTGACTTCTTCAGGCGTGGCATTGGTGGCCACGTCAAAGTCTTTGGGCCGCAGGCCCAGCAGCAGGTCGCGCACCGCGCCGCCCACAATGTAGGCCTCAAAGCCCGCGTCTTTCAAAGCGGTGACTACCTCCCAAGCGCGCGGATCGACCAAGTCACGGTTGATTTGGTGCACCGACTGCGGTATCTCAACCCGTTTAGCTGCCTTGGTAGCAGACTTGGGAGAAATCAATTTTTCTATGAATTTTTTAATCATGGTGTCCAGAGATCTAGTATGCGCCAGCCACGCTCAAGGGCCAAGGCGCGCAGCGTGTCATCAGGGTTAGTGGCTACGGGGGTGTCGACCCTATCGAGCAGCGGCAGGTCGTTCATGCTGTCACTATAGAAAGTGCTGTGGGCCACATCATCCCACGTCTTGCCGCGTGCGGCCAGCCATTGCTCTACCCGGGTTATTTTGCCCTCCCGAAAGCTCAGCTCGCCCACGCGTTCGCCTGTGTACCAGCCCGTTGCGTCAGTTTCTAGCTGCACCGCGATCAAATGGTCATCTGCAAAGCCCAGGCGCTTAGCAATCGGCGCGGTAACAAACTCGTTAGTTGCAGTCACCAGCAGCATCGTGTCGCCAGCTGCACGGTGCTGCGCCAGCAGGTCAAGCGCTGGCTTTTTAACTGCTTTTTCGATCACGGAACCCACAAAAACAGCCCGTGCGGCCAGTGACTTTGCAGCGCCTTGCGCTCGAATGGCCTGCGTGGAAAAACGCAAATAATCATGCGGGTCGAGCGTGCCCGCCTTGTACTGGTCATAAAACGCATCATTAGCCCGTTTAAATTCTGCAGCATCGCGCCAGCCAATAGAAATCGTGTATTCACCCCAGCTATGGTCGCTGTCAATCGGCAGCAGGGTGTGGTCTAGGTCGAAAAGGGCGAGGTTCATGTAGACTTTTGAAAATGCGTGTCCAGTTGATCTAACAGCTCCAGCCCGCGCGCGCGGTTGCCGCGTGACTTGCTTAGTTCGTAGCTGGCCAGCGCTTCTTGCTGCACCAGCGCAATCGTAGTCCACTCTTCAAACAACTTATTGACACTCACGCCCTTGCTGCGCGCCAAGTCTTTTAAGCGATCATGTTTTGCATCAGGCAGACGGATGGTCAATGTGGACATAGTTACGGCCTCGGTAGTTGGAGCCACTGACTGGGACTCATTATTTGCAGAGAAGGAAATTTTAGCTGGGCATGCATAAAATCGCGCTGGTTGTAGGTCAGCAGTGGCGCGTCCAGCGCGGCCACAGCCAGTTCATACACATGGTTGTCACCCTCGTCCCTTAAATTGGGCCGCCACGAAAAATATAACTCTACAGGGTCGGTAGCGGACAGAAATGTAGCAAACAACTCATGTACCTCAGCTGGGCTCAGTGGGCATCGGTTTAAAAAATCAGCTCTGCCCAATACATCGCAATATTCACTGTAAAGCGCCACTGAAATCAACGCCTTGACTCGACCCGACAATAATTGACGCAACACTTCACGCGACGCACCATTGGCACTGGTAAATGCGGACACCAGCACATTGGTGTCCACGATGATTTTTGGGTTTGGCATTTTATAATTCTTACCGTATATGATAGCATATATGCAATCATTTTGAATTCACTTAGCAATTAATTTCGGATAAAACCTCAAATAACCCGTGTGCCGCTTACGCACTTATTCATGATTTGAATCAAATTTTGATGTGCAGATTATCCAAACAAGTACCCCGATGGGAGGGTTATTGGACGCTGCCTGGCCGGGGCATAGAGTTTGGTGAAAGTCCTGAGGATGCAGTGATTCGGGAAGTTGAGGAAGAAACTGGTCTTCGTGTGGTGCTTGGGTCTGTAGCCAAGATTGATTCGATCACTGACACATCAGGCGGCATGGCCACAAGATAAACAAGAATCAAAGGGTTGAACTTGGAACCATGCCTAAGCCTGCTCCAACATACTCTTAATCAACGGAATCGTAATCGCCCGCTTGGTCGACAGAGCATACCCGTCCAACTGCTGCAGCAGCTGCATCAGAGACCCTAGATCGCGGCTAAAGCGCTTGAGCATAAAGTCCATGACATCGTCCCCTAAAAACACGCCGCGTGCGTCGGCTTCACGCCGTAGCACGGCGCGGCGTTCGGGTTCGGTTAGCACGTGCAGGGCGAATACATGGCCCCAGCCCAGGCGGGTGCGCAGGTCGTCGCGCAGTTGCAAATCGGCTGGAGGCAAAGCACCCGCACCCAGCACCCAGCGCTGCTCGGTTTGGGCGTTGATAAACCAGTTGAACGCGGTGTGCTGCTGCACGGCGGTGTACAGGTGCACGTCGTCTAGCAGCACGGCGCTCCACGCGGGGTTAAATTCGGGTGGCTCGTGCACGGTAGCGTCTATCCAGCCGGTTTGTGCGCCTTGGGCGCGCAGCACTTCGCGCACAGCTTTAAGCAAGTGGCTTTTACCACTGGCAGTGTCGCCCCACAGGTAGGTCGGCACGGGTGAGCGCAAGGCGTTGCTGGTCCACAGTTTGAGGTGCGTGAGCGCAGCTTCGTTAGGTCCTGCTAAAAAATTATCGAGGCTAGAACTGGGCACCAGGCCAATGTCGAGCGCTATTTGCTGCATGGACTTGTCTAGCCTTTGTACAAGTTAGACGCTAAATAGCCCGCACGCACGCGGCGAATAGCCACCAGCAAAACCGCGCTTGCGGGTAGCGCAATCAACACGCCAATAAAGCCAAACAACTGGCCAAACGCCAGCAGCATAAATATGACCGCCAGTGGGTGCAGGCCAATGCGCTCGCCCACTAAGCGCGGGGTAAGAAACAAGCTTTCAATGATCTGGCCCGAGCCAAACACCACGGCCACCATCACCAGCGCCTTGATGGAGGCAAACTGCAGCAGACCCGCCAGCACGGCCAGTATCAGCCCAACGCCAAATCCCACATAAGGCACAAACATGGCCAGCCCGGTAAACACGCCAATGGGCAGCGCTAGATCCAGCCCAAACAGCGCCAACCCAATGCTGTAGTAAGTGGCCAAAATCACCATGACCAGCAGCTGGCCGCGCAAGTACTGGCCCAGCACTTGGTCCGACTCGCCTGTGAAGCTGTCAAACCGCGCTTTTAGACGACGCGGTACCAAGGCAGTAGCTTTAGCGACGAGATTTTTCCAGTCCATAAGCAGATAAAACAGCGCTACCGGAATCAACACCAAATTACCCACTAACACCAAAGCCACACTGCCGCCCAGCTTAAGGGACGACAACAGCGATGACAAAGTGTCGTCGGCGTTCGCATTAAGGTATTTGATAACAAAGGCTTTCACGCTGGCCACATCAAGCGTGAATTTAATGCCCAGGCTGGCCAACAAAGGCGATGCCCAGGCGTTGAGGTTTTCTACCAAAGTGGGCAGCTGGTCGCGCAGCAGCGGTATTTCTTTGGCCAAGATGGGCACGATCAAAAGCGCCACGGCCAGCAGGGTCAAAATAAACACCGCTTCTACCAGCACCACCGCCAGCACGCGCGGTAGTTTGCCGCGCAGCAGGCCGTCCAGCTTGTCGACCAGCGGCGTGAGCGCGTAGGCAAGCACTGCGGCCACTACAAATGGGGTGAGCACAGGGCCTAGCAGCCATACCAGCAGGCTAACGCCTAAAGCAATGCCAGCCCATGCGGCGGCGGTTTTTTGGGCGGGAGTAAATTGCATAAAGTGAAATGGGCGCTTGCGCCTAGAATTGAGGCAATTTTACGGGGCAAACTGCGGTAATTACTGCTAAAAACAGCCCCTTTCCGTTTTATTACCACGGCTTTTCATGAGCAACACCACCCCCAACACCCCTTTATCCTACAAAGACGCAGGCGTCGACATTGTGGCGGGCGATGCCCTTGTAGAGCGTATCAAACCGCTGGCCAGACGCACCATGCGCGAGGGCGTGTTGGCAGGCATCGGCGGTTTTGGTGCCATGTTTGAAGTGCCCAAGCACTACAAAGAGCCCGTGCTGGTTAGTGGCACCGACGGTGTAGGCACCAAGCTGAAACTGGCTTTTGAGTGGAACATGCACGACACCGTAGGCATAGACCTGGTAGCCATGAGCGTGAACGACGTGCTGGTGCAAGGCGCCGAGCCGCTGTTCTTTTTAGACTACTTTGCCTGCGGCAAGCTGGACGTAGACACCGCCGTGGCCGTAGTAGGCGGCATTGCCAAGGGCTGCGAACTATCAGGCTGCGCACTGATTGGTGGCGAAACCGCCGAGATGCCCGGCATGTACCCTGCAGGCGAATATGACTTGGCAGGCTTTTGTGTAGGCGCGGTAGAAAAGTCCAAAATTTTGACGGGCAAAGACGTCAAACCGGGCGACGTGGTGCTGGGTTTGGCATCTAGCGGTGTGCATTCAAATGGTTTTTCTCTGGTGCGTAAATGCGTGGAGCGCGCAGGCGATGCGATGCCCGCCACACTGGACGGCAAGCCCTATAAACAAGCGCTGATGGAGCCCACCCGTCTGTATGTAAAAAACGTGCTGGCAGCGCTGGCAGCGCACCCGATTAAGGCGCTAGCCCACATCACCGGCGGCGGCTTGCTAGAAAACATCCCCCGCGTGCTACCTGAAGGCACTGCCGCGCATTTAAAGAAAGGCAGCTGGCCACAAACTGAGCTGTTTGCCTGGCTACAAAAAACCGCAGCGATTGACGACATCGAGATGAACCGCACGTTTAATAACGGCATAGGCATGGTGGTGGTGATGGATGCGGCACATGCTGCTGCATGTGCCGCCACCCTGCGCGCTGCGGGAGAGCAGGTGTTTGAGATTGGTGTGATTGCGGCGCAGGGGGCGGGTGAGCAGGTGGTGGTTTACTAACGCCTGAGTTAAGCCGCCCCGTAGCGGGGCGGCGGACGCGTGCTTGCATAGCGTAGGCACGTGGCCGATGCCACGATGCGGGGTCGGCTTGAACGAATTGTTAGGCCCCATGAAGGAAGCGAGCTGCTCTTACAAACTGCCATAGAACTTCTTGCGCTCTGCGGTGTAGAACCACCACGGTTGTGCTGGATCTCCGTTCATGAAGCGAGTGATGGAGATGAACACATCCAGGACGCAAGGGTCTTGCCGCAAGCCTGTCTTGTTACACAGTGCTTGATACATTTCTAGCGGGTCTTTACCACAAAGATCGACCGGCGAGTTGACGCCGAGTAACAGAAGGTCTTTTGCACAGGCCGGGCCGACATTGGGAAGGTCTGTCAGAAGCTTTACCCGCTGACGTTCGACTTTGTCTGGGTGCATGGGGCCTAACTATCGATATATCCCGCAAAACTGCGGAATAACATCGCGACTTACAAAATAACATGGAGCCGACGACTTCAAATATCTGTTTATTTTCATCATGTTATGTCGATAGGCTGTATGAATGAATATGTATAACAAAACCCGTAAAGTCGCTGGTCTTGTTTTTTCTTGCTGCGCGCTTGCCAGATTAGGTTTATGGAGAGGTTATTTTATTACCCGAACTATAGCCCAAGGTAAACCACGTACATAGCAAAGACACGGTATTTTTACCGTTCAAATTTAGCGAAATCTATGTGCTACATAATTAATAGCTGTTTGAGCAATAAATACTTGGGCTATCGGCTTATTCCGTATCCAAAACGCACCTAAAACTCGAATATCTGGCTTTGCAGCCCAAGACATGCTAATTACACAACATAAGCGGTCAAACTGCCAATGCAATAACGTGTCCTAAAATGATCGAAACTTGTCATACAGCGTATGCATTTGGCAAGAAAATTATCAAAATATAGAGACTCTTATCTACGTTAGTGCAACATTCTTTCTGTAATTTCCAGCCTCCCGTATAAACCGGGTGGTATTCGGAAACTTTTTAAACCAAGGCCCCTGCCAGGGCCGGCGGC
>JAYSRE010000137.1:0-3579 GCA_043721235.1 Polaromonas sp.
GTGTTGTGCGGCTTCGTGTTCGTTGTGTTGGTGCGCGGCAATCAGTGGCTTGGTAATGCCGTACACGCGCAGCATGGCTTGGGTGTGGCGGGTGTCTTCGCACGCTATGGCGTCTACCAAGCCCAGCACATGCAGGGCACGCAGCGTGATGTCGGCCAGGTTGCCAATGGGCGTGGCCACTACGTACAGCGCGCCTGGTGGGTAGTGCTGTTGCCCGGCGGCAGCTTGGGCGGCATCTAGCGCGCTGCTGTAGGATGTAGTGCTATGGGATGTCATTACGGTAGATGCGTTCAAAGCGTATCCTGTGATCCTTGCCTGTTGATCTGTTAAGCCACAATAAAACAACCCTATGTTGTCTGCACGCCCAAATCTAAACCCCAAGCCAAGCTCTAGCATAACCACAAAATCCATGGGTGCGCCAACTACCAAAAAGGTGGGTGATGCGGGTGAAGACGCTGCGCTAGAGCACCTGCAAAAACAGGGCCTGCGCTTGGTGGTGCGCAATTTTGTAACGCCTGGCCGTGGCGGCGGCGAGGTAGACTTGGTTATGCGCACGCCAGATGGCACGCTGGTATTTGTGGAGGTGCGCAAACGCAAAAGCAGCTCACACGGCGGCGCCGCAGCCAGTATTAGCTTTACCAAACAGCGGCGTATTGTGTTTGCGGCACGGCACTATATAGCCAGGTTAACCCGGTTGCCGCCTTGCCGGTTTGATGTGGTCACCATTGAGGGCACTGGGGACGATCAGCGTATTGAATGGTTGCGCGCGGCGTTTGATGCTGCTTAGTGCGTGGTTCATGGTTCATACATGCTGTGCGTTTACGCTTTTGTACGCCCCGGCGCTTGGTGTGAGTAGCTCCGCGACTGTCCCCCGGCCTTTGGCCTCCTCCTTGATGTCGCTGCGCTACTCGCACCAAGCGCCGGGGCAGCGTAATGGCGAACACTCGGCGGTTAAATGCCCACCACCTCGCGGGGCCAGGCCGATGGCGTGCTCAGCGTAGCGGCATAAAGGCGGAGTAGGCTGCCCTAGGCAGCCACGTGGAACAGTCGCGCAACTACGCATGCCGCCAGCCTGATCCCGCGAAGCCCACCCCCATAACCCGATGAACACAAACACCGATTAAAGAAGCGTCAAGCAGAGTTGCAACTTAACGCTTGGTTGCGTATCAAAAATTAGTTATCCACATTTGCCTAAAACTAAACCTGTATCATTGCCAATATGCTGGAACAACGTATCGAAAAACACTTTATTGATAGCGCCGACCTGAAATACCAGGCGGCGCTGGCCTTGTCTAAACCTATTGCACTGGCCACACAGGCTATTTTGGCCAGTGTCACCAGTGGCGGCAAAGTGCTGGCCTGCGGCAATGGCGGGTCAGCTGCCGATGCGCAGCACTTTGCGGCTGAGTTTGTGGGCCGCTACGAGCGCGAACGGCCTGAGCTGGGCGCTATAGCCTTAACCACCGACAGCTCCATCATCACTGCCATTGCCAACGACTACGACTTTAATGTGATTTTTTCCAAGCAAGTGCGGGCGCTGGGCGGCGCGGGCGATGTGCTGCTGGCCATATCGACCAGCGGCAACTCGGCCAACATCATGGCTGCTATTGAAGCGGCGCACCTGCGCGAAATGACCGTGGTTGCACTGACCGGAAAAGGCGGCGGCAAAATAGCCGCTATGCTGCGCGAAACCGATGTGCACATTTGCGTGCCGCACGAGCGCACAGCCCGCATACAAGAAGTTCATCTTTTAACCTTGCATTGCATTTGCGATGGCGTAGATTGCATGCTCCTTGGAGAACAGGAATCCCTATGAAAATACCTTTTGCACCTGGCCCGCTGACTGCGGTTGCGCGCTGGCTTAGCGTCACTCTGGCCAGCACTTGCCTGGTGGGCACCCTTGCAGGTTGCGTGCCTTTGATCATTGGCGGTGCCATGATGGGCGGTGCCTTGGTGGCCACCGACCGCCGCACCTCGGGCGCGCAGCTAGAAGACGAAGGCATTGAGCTGCGCAGCAACAGCCGCTTGCGCGCCGCATTAAGTGACGCTGGCCATGTGAACGTGACCAGCTATAACCGCCAAGTGCTGCTGACGGGCGAAGTATCGTCAGAGCAAGAGAAAAAGATGGTGGAAGACACCGTAAGCCGGGTGGACAATGTGCAAAAGATCGTCAACGAACTGGCCATCATGCCTGTCACCAGCATTGGCCAACGCTCGTCTGATGTGCTGGTCACCGGCAAAGTACGCGCCGCCTTGGTCGATGCCAAAGACATTTACGCCAACGCTTTCAAGGTAGTCACTGAGCGCGGCACCACCCACCTGCTAGGCCGTGTGAGCCAGCGCGAGGCCGACCGCGCCACCGACATTGCACGCACCACATCGGGTGTGCAAAAAGTGGTGCGTATTTTTGAGATTATTTCAGAAGAAGACCTCAAAGGCCTGCTGCCCCAGCCTGCTAAACCAAGCAGCAGCCCAGCTGTAGCGCCTATCCCGGGCTAGCCTACCGACCAACCTTAGGCGGCTTGGTGCAACGCTTCAGCTTGCGCGAACACAGCAAGTGTTTTCGTACCTGACATGTAACCCAATTACTGCGAGAATGCTGTTGGAAGTTTTAGTCAGCTAGGACTAAGCTTTCCGTTAGGCAGTGTTTGCCCGTTTGATTTGTACACAAGGTCGCACCATGGAAACCCGTATCCCCCGTCACGCCACAAAAATCGTTGCCACACTAGGCCCTGCCTCTAACACGGTGGAGTTGCTGGAACAAATGATCAACGCCAAAGTGAGCGTGGTGCGCCTTAACTTTAGCCACGGCACCGCGCAAGACCACATTAACCGCGCCGCCATGGTGCGCGAAGCCGCCCGCCGCACGGGCCGCGAGGTGGCCATCATGGCCGACCTGCAGGGTCCCAAAATCCGCGTGGGCAAGTTCGCCAAAGGTAAAATAATGCTGGAGTCGGGCAAAAAGTTTGTGCTAGATGGCCTGCGCACTGAGCTAGGAGACATAGACGCGGTGGGCCTGGATTACAAAGACCTGCCCCGCGATGTCAAAGCTGGCGACGTGCTGCTGCTCAACGACGGCCTGATTGTGCTAACGGTAGACAGCGTGAAAGGCGAGTCGGTGTTTACCACTGTGCGCGTGGGCGGCGAGCTGTCCAACAACAAAGGCATCAACAAGCAAGGCGGCGGCCTGACCGCCCCAGCCCTGACCGCCAAAGACATGGACGATATCAAAACCGCCATGTCTTTCCAGGCTGACTATGTGGCGGTGAGCTTTCCGCAAAACGCCACCGACATGGAAATGGCCCGCCAGCTGTGCAATGTGGCCGGGGCTGAGTACAAACACAAGCCCGGTTTGATCGCCAAAATCGAGCGCGCTGAGGCCATTCCCCACCTGGAGTCGATCCTCAAAGCCAGCGACGGCATCATGGTGGCGCGCGGTGACTTGGCCGTAGAAGTAGGCAACGCTGCCGTGCCTGCGCTGCAAAAGCGCATGATCAAAATGGCCCGCGAAATGGACAAGTTTGTCATCACCGCCACACAGATGATGGAAAGCATGATCACCGCGCCCGTGCCCACCCG
>JAYSRE010000138.1:0-9415 GCA_043721235.1 Polaromonas sp.
ACCTTACCCCCGAGCAGGCCGCCCAGCGCCTGCGTGAGCTTGTGGTTCCAGCCCAGTAAGTAAATTGACTTTGACACCCAACACCACCTGCGATATGAATTTGAATGAAACCACCCAGCGCGCACTAGACGCTTTTGTGCAGCAATGGCATAACAGCCCGCAGTGGGTGGTGCGCGCACCAGGGCGGGTGAATTTAATTGGTGAACATACTGACTACAACGATGGTTTTGTACTGCCCTGTGCGATCGATTTTGAGACGGTAATTTTTGCAAGTGCACGCACAGACAAGCAAGTGCATGTGGTGGCTGCCGACTTTGGGCAAACCGATGTGTCGCAGGCGGACGCAGACTTTGCGCACCACGCCACCCAGCAGTGGGCCAACTATGTGCGCGGCGTGGTGCAAGCCATGCGGCTGCGGGGCTACCCTGTCAGCGGCATCAACATGTCGATAGCAGGCAACGTACCGCAAGGTGCCGGCCTGTCGTCGTCTGCCTCGCTGGAGGTAGCGGTGGGTTCTGCGTTGGCCCTGGGCAGCGGGCAGACCATAGCCTTGGCAGACATTGCGCTGATGGGACAGCAGGCAGAAAACCAGTTTGTGGGCTGCCAATGCGGCATCATGGACCAGCTGGTGTCAGCCCAAGGCCAAGCGCACCACGCGCTCTTGATTGACTGCCGCAGCCTAGAAACGCAAGCGGTTCACATACCCGATGATGTGGCCATTTTGATCGTGCATTCTGGCGTGCGCAGAGGGCTGGTGGAAAGCGCCTACAACGAACGCCGCGTCCAGTGCGAGCAAGCCGCGCAATTTTTTGGTGAAAAAGCCCTGCGTGATGTCACTATGCAGCGTCTGCAGGCAGCCCGTAACCAGCTTGATGACCTGGTATACCGCCGCGCGCACCACGTCATCAGTGAGAACGAACGCACCTTGCGCGCAGCCCAAGCTTTGGCCGCATCCAATATGGAGTTGATGGGGCAGTTAATGGCCCAGTCGCACACTTCGATGCGCGATGATTTTGAAATTACCACCCCGGAGATTGACCGGCTCGTGGCTTTATTGCAGACCGCTATTGGCGTGCAGGGCGGTGCCCGCATGACCGGGGGTGGTTTTGGTGGTTGTGTGGTAGCTTTGTTGCCTACAGTGCAAGTAGATGCTGTGCGAGCCTTGTTAAATACCCACTACCTAACACCCGATGGCCGCCCCCCGCGCCAGTGGGTTTGTGCACCTTCGCCAGGGGTGGTTGCACACGCCTACAAATAAACCAGGTTAAGGCATAAAACCAAGGGTTTTTGCTAATTATTGCTAATAATATTTGCACTCATAATTTGACTTGTTTATTTATTCATCTTCAACCACGCTAGCACCCACAGTATGGCAAGCATAGAACTCAAATCACTTCACAAATCTTACGGTGATGGCCTCACGGTCATTCGTGACGTTAACTTGCACATCAAGCAAGGTGAGTTTTGTGTGTTCGTGGGGCCGTCGGGCTGCGGCAAATCTACCTTGTTGCGCACCATTGCCGGGTTGGAAGACATCACCAAGGGTGATTTGCTGATTGACGATCGCTTGATGAACAAAGTGCCGCCTGCCGAGCGGGGCGTGGCCATGGTCTTCCAAAGCTATGCGCTTTTTCCGCACATGACGGTGTACGAAAACATGGCCTTTGGCATGCGCTTGGCCAAAGTCGAACCCAAGCTGATTGACGAGCGCGTGCAAGCCGCAGCCAAAATGCTGCAGCTGGGCCCTTACTTGGAGCGCAAACCCAAAGCCCTGTCGGGTGGGCAACGCCAGCGGGTTGCCATTGGCCGCGCTATCGTGCGCGAACCCGGCGTGTTTTTGTTTGACGAACCCTTGTCCAATCTGGACGCTGCCTTGCGCGTGCAAACCCGTTTTGAGATTGCCAAGCTGCACCGCAACTTTGGCAAGGCTTGCACCGTTTATGTGACCCATGACCAAGTTGAAGCTATGACTTTGGCTGACCGCATTTTGTTGCTCAATACCGGCGATGCCGTAGCCAAATACGGCAGCGTAGCCCAGCACGGTAGCCCGTTTGAGCTGTACCACCGCCCTAACAACCAGTTTGTAGCGGGCTTTATCGGTTCACCCAAGATGAACTTTACGTTAGCCAAAGTGCTCAGTGCTGAAGATGCGGTTTTGCAGGTGCAGTTGCCCTCAGGCGAAGTGCTGCAGGCCCGTGTTAAGGGCAAGCGTTTGTCTGTGGGTGCGCAGGTCACGGTAGGCATTCGGCCAGAGCATATGGCTCTGGGCAATGCCACGCAAAACCTAACTCGGCCTGTAATGTGGCAGGAGCATTTAGGTGAAAACACCCATGTGTACTTAGACTTTGAACAAAGCAACAGCGGTATTGCCACCGATGATTCGTGGATGATCAAAGTGCCAGGACACGGCATGAACACAGCGGGCGACAGTGTGGCTGTGTCGTTGCCCGCCTCAGCCCTGCATGTGTTTGACAGCCTGGGGGTGGCACTTGAGCGCAGCGTGTCAGACGATGAGCTGCGGGCTTCTTCGCACTTGCAGTCCCTAGCTGCCTGAGCCAGAAACGACATTATTGTATGCAGCTTGGCGTTTGCTATTACCCAGAACAGTGGCCCGAAAGCTACTGGCTGCGCGATGCCCAGCGTATGGTGGGTATGGGAATATCGCATGTGCGTATTGCCGAATTTGCTTGGTCGCGCATGGAGCCGCACGCTGGCCAGTTTGACTGGGCATGGCTAGACCGTGTAGTGGAGGTTTTGCATGCCGCAGGGCTCAAAATCATCATGTGCACGCCGACCACCACGCCGCCCAAATGGCTGGTGGACAGCGACCCGAGCATCTTGGCCGTAGACGCTAACAACCAACCCCGCCGCTTTGGCTCACGCCGCCACTATTGCTTTTCTAGCGCGGCCTACCGGGTACAGTCCCGCCGCATCAGCCACGCCGTAGCCCAGCGCTATGGCAGGCATCCGGCGGTAGTGGCCTGGCAGACTGACAACGAGTACGGCTGTCACTTTACGGTGCAAAGTTTTTCTGTCAGCGCGCACAAGGGCTTTCGCACATGGCTGCAAAAGCAGTACAAGAGCATTGAAGCGCTCAATACAGCTTGGGGTACAGCGTTTTGGAGCCAAAGCTATACCAGCTTTGACCAAATCGATCCACCCCTTCAAACAGTGACCGAGGCACTGCCAGCATTGCGTTTGGACTGGCGGCGTTTCGGTTCTGATGAAGTGGCAAGCTTTAACCGCGAACAGGTTGATATTTTGCGTGCAGAGTCGCCGGGCCGCTTGATCAGCCATAACTTCATGGGGTTTTTCACTGAGTTTGACCATTACAAACTCAGCAAAGACCTGGATGTGGCAACCTACGACAACTACCCCATAGGTTTTACGCAAATGTTTTTCTTGAACCCGCAAGAAAAACAGCTGTGGGCCCAAGTGGGGCACCCTGACATTCCCAGCTTTCACTACGACCTGTACCGAGGCATGTGCGCAGATGGTAAGTGGTGGGTGATGGAGCAGCAGCCAGGGCCTGTGAATTGGGCCCACTGGAACCCGATACCCAAAGACGGTATGGTCCGCTTGTGGTCTTGGCAGGCTATGGCCCACGGCTGCGACTTGGTAAGCTATTTTCGCTGGCGGCAAACGCCGTTTGCGCAAGAACAATTGCATGCAGGGCTGCTTGCACCCGACGACAGCGAGGCCCAAGGAGCCCTAGAAGTCAAACAGCTGGCTGCTGAGCTGCAGCAAATAGCCCAAAAATTTCCCCTTGGCCATTCCCCTATCCAGTCTAGCGTGGCTTTGGTATTTGACTACGACACGGTATGGATGGCTGAGATCCAACCCCAGGGCCAAAATTACAACGCCTTAGAGCTGGTGTTTCGCTTGTACAGCAGCCTGCGCGCCTTGGGTTTGAATGTAGACATCGTCTCCTCGCAAGCCCATTTAAGCCACTACAGCATGATTGTGTTGGCTGCGCAGTGGCATGTGAGCGATGCGTTGTTGCAGCAGCTTGAAGCCAGTGCAGCCCAGATAGTGGTTGCCCCCCGCGCGGGCAGCAAGTCGGCCCACATGTCTATTGCAGAGTCTTTGCCGCCCGGTAATTTGTCCAGCTTGGCTGGGGTTACCGTCAAACGTGTGGGGTCGTTGCCGCCTGGGCTGGATGTGCCGTTGTTTCAGCACCTTGAAAGCGGTGCACAACAGTGCGTAGCAAATGCCACCCGCTGGGCAGAAGACCTGCAGTGCAGCCATGCCAGTCCATGTTGGGTCAATGCACAAGGCGCGCCGATAGTCACGCGCAGCGCCCATGTAACCTATGTCGGCGCATGGCTAGATGATGCTGACTGGCAAAAATTATTCCAAGATGTGAGCCTGCTGGCTGCTATTCCCACCCAAAGCCTAGCGCTGGGTTTGCGAATTAGCCGCATCGGCGGTCTAGTTTTAGCTGCAAATTTTTCAGATGCAGCTGTGGCCTGGCAGCCTGCCGCACCCAGTGCGCCAGCCAGCCGGCCAGCCCAAATTCTGTTGGGGGACACGCTGATTCCTCCGCAGGGTATTGCGATTTGGCAAGTTTTTTAACCCGCTTTGAATTTCATGAAACGATTTAAGGCAAATTCCCCAAGGAGACCCTCAGCATGAAGACGCATTATTTAGCCCCTATTGCAGCCGCAGTCATCGGACTTGCAGCCAGCATCGCCAGCGCAGGCACATTGGTGATTAACACCGACGCATCTGACCCAGCTCCTAAAGCGGCTTTCCAAGCCGTGGTGGATAGTTTTATGAAGGCCAACCCAGACGTTACCGTCAAGGTCAACACCTTTGACCACGAAGGTTACAAAACTTCGATCCGTAATTTCTTGTCTGCCAATCCACCCGATGTGGTGAACTGGTACGCTGGTAACCGCATGGCCCCGTTTGTTAAAGCCAAACTGTTTGAAGATGTCTCTGACGTATGGGCTAAAAATGGCCTGAATGAAAAGCTCAAGTCATCGGTCAGCTCGATGACGATTGATGGCAAAAAGTGGGGCGTACCTTACACTTACTACCAGTGGGGCATTTACTACAATAAAGGTGTGTTTGCCAAGAACGGCGTTTCCGTGCCTAAAAACTGGGAAGAGTTGTTAGCTGCCAGCGCCAAATTCAAAGCCGCTAACGTTGCACCTTTTGCTATCGGTACCAAAGCACTGTGGCCTACCGGTGGTTGGTTTGACTACATGAACTTGCGCGTTAACGGCTACAAGTTCCACATGGACCTGACCAACGGCAAAGTACCTTATACCGACAAGCGTGTGGCGGCTACTTTTGACAAATGGGACCAGCTGACCAAAGCAGGCTACTTTATGGCAGATCACGCCAGCTTTGATTGGCAAGACGCATTGCCAGCGCTGGTTAAAGGCGAAGCAGCCATGTACCTGATCGGTAACTTCGCAGTCGAGCCGCTGAAAAAAGCCGGCATGACAAATGACACTTTGGGCTTCTTCCAGTTCCCCAAGATCAACGATGTACCTATGGCAGAAGATGCGCCTACAGACACCATCCACATCCCAGCCAAAGCCAAAAACAAGGTAGATGCACGGCGTTTCTTGGCCTACATCACACAAGCCGATGTGCAGACCGAGATGAACAAAACACTAGGTCAGTTGCCAGTCAACAGCGAAGCTAAAGTGGGTGATGATCCGTTCTTGCAAGCAGGCTTCAAAATGCTTAGCAACGCAGCAGGTTTAGCCCAGTTCTATGACCGTGATGCAACCGCTGAGATGGCAAAAGCAGGCATGGAAGGCTTCCAGCGTTACATGGTTAAGCCTGAGCAGCGTGAAGAAATCCTTAAGAACCTAGAAGCTGTACGCCAGCGCGCTTACAAGTAAGCGTTGAAACGGTGGCGGGCGGCTCAAACCTTTTGACCGCTCGCCTTTTGAATAAACAGTGTGCACCTGTTGAAATGACCAAGGCTGGAATGGAGGGTTTTCAGCAGTACATTGTTAAACCTGAAGCCAAAATGGAAATTTTAGAGCGCTTAGAACAAGTACGTATTAGAGCTAACAAAGCCAACAAGTAGGCATTGCAATGAACCCATCTAGCCCAGCCCCCAAGTCTTGGTGGCGCCAGAACCAACGGCAGCTTGCGCCGTGGTTATTTCTGGCCCCAGTGATTTTAATTTTTACGTTGTACGTGATTGCGCCGATTTTTCAGTCGATCACCCTGAGCTTGTACGACTGGGACGGTTTGGGTGAAGCGACCTATATTGGTTTGGGTAACTATGTAGAGTTGTGGTCTGACCCAGATTTTTGGGTCTCACTTAAAAACAATTTGATTTGGTTTTTTGGATTTTTGCTAGCAGTGCCTGCGGGCCTGTTCATGGCTTTGTTTTTAAACCAAAAAGTCTTTGGTATTCGGTTGGTTAAATCCTTATTTTTCTTTCCATTTGTTATTTCGCAGGTAGTTATTGGGTTGATTTTTACTTGGTTCTACAACCCTACTTTTGGTTTTGTAGGTGACTTGTTACAGTTTTTTGGCTTCTCAGGTGTGGCCATTTTGTCTGACGAGCGCCTCGTGACTTACGGCATCGTCGTCGCGGGTATCTACCCGCAAGTGGCGTACACCATGATTTTGTATTTAACGGGGCTGAATAATTTGCGCCCCGATTTGATCGAAGCGGGCCGTTTAGAGGGCGCTAAAGGCTGGAGCATGCTGTGGCATATCATTTTGCCGCAACTGCGTCCGGCTACCTTTATCGCCGTGGTGGTCACCATCATCGGGTCTTTGCGCAGTTTTGATATGATTTCCATCATGACCTCAGGTGGGCCCTACGGCCAGTCACGCGTGCTGGCGTACTACATGTACGAAAAAGCGTTGAGCGAATACGGTTACCGCATGGGCTACGGAACAGCCATTGCCACGGTGTTATTTTTAATTACCCTGGTTTATATCTTGTTTTTTATCTACCGCATCTACAGCCAAGAAAAAGACTCTGCTTAAGCCTACCCACGGACCACGAACCATGTTCCCAACCCCTATTGACAAAGCGTCTGCGCCCGTACGCTGGCTGTACAAGCTGGTGCTGCCGATTGCACTGATCGTCTGGCTATTGCCTATCATTGCGGTGGCATTCACGGCGGTACGTAGCGGTGGCGACCTGGCTGCCGGCAACTACTGGGGCTGGCCGTCATGGAGCTTGTATGAAAACTTGACCCGCATAGTTACCGATACGCCTATTTTGCAGTACATCCGCAATAGCTTTTTTGTAGTGGTGCCAACCGTGATAGGCTCGTTGATTCTGAGCAGTTTTTCGGGCTTTGCGCTGGGCGTTTACCGGTTTAAATTGAATCTTTTGGTATTTTTTATTTTTGTGGGTGGCAATTTTGTGCCGTTCCAGATCTTGATGATACCGGTGCGCGACCTGAGTTTGGCTTTGGGCGTGTACGACTCTGTGTGGGGCTTAATTTTGTTCCATGTGGCGTTTCAAACCGGATTTTGCACGTTTTTTATGCGCAACTTCATACGCGAGTTGCCGTATGAATTGATAGAGGCAGCCCGTATTGAAGGCGCTACTGAATTTCAAATTTACCGCAAAGTGGTGCTTCCCTTGGTTCGCCCTGCAATGGCGGCATTGGCTGTGCTGATTTTTACCTTTATTTGGAACGACTATTTTTGGGCCACGGTGCTAATCCAAGGTAATCATGCCATGCCCGTCACTGGTGGTTTAAAGTCACTTAATGGCCAGTGGGTGGCGCAGTGGCACCTGGTGTCTGCAGGCTCTTTGCTGGCTGCGATGCCGCCGATTGCCATATTCTTCTTAATGCAAAAGCAGTTCATTGAAGGACTGACTATGGGCGCTAGCAAGGGTTGATAACGGCGTATGACAGGTGGATTTTCTTTGCTGACCTTGCATGGCCAGCGCACTAGTCTTGTATTGGAGTTTTCTCCTACCGAGGCTCCGCTATGGCGCTACTGGGGGCCTAAGCTGCAGCATGTGCAGGCACAAGAGGTTGCCTTTGCGCTGCGTGATTCGCGGGCTTTGTCACCCAGCTCAATGGACTTTGACCAACCGCTCAGCACCTGTGTGGGCTTAGGCCTGGGTTGGTTCTCGTCACCCAGTGTGTTGGCGCACCGCGCGGGCCAAGACTGCTTTGTACAGTTTACCCGGGCGCGCTACACCCATGATGCAACGACTAACGCCATAACTATTTTTTTGACCGACGCGGTCACGCGCATTGATGTGCAACAGCATTTGCGTTTGGACCCTGCGTCTGACGTGCTGACCTTGCGCAGTGTGCTCACCAACAGCGGCACTGCGGCAAATGCCCAGCCATTGGAGGTGCAATGGCTTGCAGCCGCTACCTTGCCACTGGATGTGCAGTGCAGTGTGGTGCGGTCGTACAAGGGGCAGTGGGCCAATGAATTTCTAGCCTGCCAAGACAGCCTGGAACAGGGTACCTGGCGCAGAGACAGCCGCCGTGGCCGCAACGGACACGACCAGTTTCCCGGCGCGGTGGTGTTCACCGCCAAAACCGATGCCCATGACGGCTTGGCCTATGGTGCGCAACTGGCGTGGTCGGGTAACCACACGCAGCTGATTGAACGCCTGCCAGACGGCAACTTGCAGTGGCAGTTGGGCGAATGGCTGGCACCAGGTGAGGTACGTTTGCTTCCGGGCGAACAGCTAGCCACCCCTGAAGTGGTGGCCGTGTGCTCTCCGCTGGGGCTCAACGGTGTGGCGCAAGCCTTTCATGCTGCGGCGCGCGCACGTGTGCAATGGCCGGGCGCCACCATGCGAGCGCGCCCCGTGCACCTGAACACCTGGGAAGCGATTTATTTTGACCACGACCCCGCAGTCTTAAACGACTTAGCCCAGCAAGCTGCCGCTGTCGGTGTAGAACGGTTTGTGCTGGACGACGGCTGGTTTCCTGCCCGCGACCATGACCGTGCAGGTTTGGGCGACTGGTGGCCTGACCCTGGAAAATACCCCCACGGCTTGCAGCCACTGGCCGCTGAAGTGGAGCGCTTGGGCATGGAGTTTGGCCTGTGGGTAGAGCCTGAAATGGTTAATCCAGACAGCCAGCTGTTCCGCCAGCAGCCTGACTGGGCGCTGCAAATTGCTGGGCGCCCGCTGCAAACTGGCCGTAACCAATTGGTGCTCGACCTGAGCCGCCAAGACGTGCAGGATTATCTGTTTGGCAAGCTGAGCGCCTTACTTCAAGCCACGCCGATTCGATACCTTAAATGGGACATGAACCGTGATTTGTCAGCCGCTGTGCAGGGCGCAGGCGCAGGACAGCACCACCATGCAGGCCGCGCGGCTTACCATGCGCACAGCCACGCGCTGTATGCGCTGCTCGCACGCCTGCGCCAAGCCCACCCAGCGGTAGAAATTGAAAGCTGCTCATCTGGCGGAGCCCGGATTGACATGGGTATCTTGCCT
>JAYSRE010000139.1:0-29117 GCA_043721235.1 Polaromonas sp.
CCCAGTAGAGCCGCACCAGCGCGTAGCTATCTGGCCCATACTGCGCCAAAGCGCCGTGCGCTGGCTGTTTGCCAGCGTGTTTTTGCATGTGCTGGCCCACATGGGCATCTACATTTACCTCTCGCTGTACCTGGACGCGCTGGGCTACAGTAAAACCACCATTGGCGTGCTGTGGGCCGTCTCGGTGGTGGTTGAAATTGCCTGGTTTTACAGCCAAAGCCACTGGCTTGGGCGATTTAGCCTGAGCGCCTGGCTGGTCATTACCGCCGCCATTACGGCACTGCGCATGGGCATGACGGCACTGGGCGCGCAGATTTTGCTCGTAGCCTTGTTGGCGCAGGCACTGCACGCGATGACCTTTGCGGCCCACCACACGGTGTGCATAGCGCTGCTGTCACACCACTTTCCCGGCCATTTGCGTGGGCGCGGGCAGGCGCTGTACACGGTCATTGGCTACGGGTTACCGGGTGTGCTGGGTGGTTTAGTGGGCGGTATGCTCACTACGCATTGGGGGCTGGGCAGTGTGTTTTGGGCCACTTTGGGTGTGGCCTTGGCCGCTACAGGGGCGGCTTACAAGGTGTGGCGTTTGCAGCATTCCTAGGCACTACGGATGACGCGCTGTCACTGTTTTAGGTAGCATTAACTAGGCTAATTCAAAGGGCTACAGGGGTTCAGGCTATAATTAGAGGCTGAACGTAAAGAGCTCGAGTCCTTTATGGTCTGTCAAGGTATTTGCTTTGACAATTTCCCGGAAATTGTTTTTCTATTTAGTTAACTCAAGGAATCGATATGAAAAAAACCCTCGTACTAGCATCGTTGTTGGCCGCAGTTGCTTTGGCAGCTTGCAGCAAAAAAGAAGAAATGCCAGCTGCTGCTGCACCAGCTGTAGTGCCTGCCGCCGCTGCTGTGGTTGACGCTGCCAAAGACGCAGCTTCTGCTGCTGCTGGCGCCGCTGCTACTGCCGCTACCGGCGCTGCTGCTGCTGCTACCGACGCTGCAAAAGCAGGCGCTTCTGCCGCTGTAGGCGCTGCTACTGACGCTGCCAAAGGCGCAATGGCTGCTGGCGCTAACGCTGGCGACGCTGCCAAAGCTGGCGCTGCTGCCGCTGGTGCTGCTGCAACCGACGCTGCTAAAGCAGCTGTAGGCGCTGCTGCTGATGCAGTTAAGAAGTAATTCTTAAGCCCCACTGAAAAAGCTCCTTCGGGGGCTTTTTTTACGCCTGTTGCAAACGCACATAGCAAACACGCATTGCAAAAGCACTTTGCGGTTAAAGTGACTGTCACTGGTAAGTGAAGCACTATTAAATTAATAGCTAACTATTCAGAATTTCCTTGGGCGATAGGGCTAAAAGGTATAAAAAAAGCCTCAGAGACCTGAGGCTTTTTTTACGCTTGAACTAGATCAGCATTTAGTCACGCTCACCGCCAAAGATGCCTAGTAAGGCCAGCAAGCTTTGGAACACGTTGAAGATGTCCAAGTACAAGGCCAAGGTGGCGCTGATGTAGTTGGTCTCGCCGCCGTCCATGATGCGCTTTAAGTCATACAACATATAGGCTGAGAAAACAGCCATGGCCATCATGCTAATCACAGCCATGCCAATGGTAGAGCCGACAAACACATTAATAATGCCGCCCACCATGATGACCACAGCGCCAACAAACAGCCACTTGCCCATGCCAGACAGGTCCCGCTTGATCACACTGGCAGCGCTGGCCATGACAAAAAAGATACCTGCTGTGCCGCCAAACGCGGTCATGATCAGCGAAGCACCATTCTTAAAGCCCAACATGCGTTCGATCATACTGGACAGCATCAAGCCCATGAAGAAGGTAAAGCCTAGCAACACTGGCACGCCAGCGGCTGAGTTCTTGGTTTTCTCAATCGCATAGATCAAACCAAATGCGCCAGCAAAAAACACGATCAAGCCCATACCGCCTGTTAGCGATTTGGTAATGCCGGTAGCCACCCCCAGCCAGGCACCCAGCACACTGGGAACCAAGCTTAAGGCCAGTAGCCAGTAGGTGTTGCGCAAAACTTTGTTGCGCTCGGCCGCGCCAGCCAGCGCGCCACTTGAATAGTCAATCGTTTGGGTGTTATCTGCCATAGGGAACTCCTTTTAAATACTTTGCATGCTTTACAAACATATTTGATTTTAGGTGTAAACACGGTGTGCACGCCAGAGGGTCTGCGGCGGATTCCTACTTTTTGTATGGGCTCTTTTAACTTCTGCGCAGTTTGCCTGTGCCGGTATGCGGGTATGCTCAGCGCTCAACTTGGCGTGGCCAATGCGTGTCAATATGTACATGCTACTTTTTTGAAATTTTGATATGAAAACCAAAGTATTTTTAGAACTCTCCGACACCAAAGCCATTTTGGCCGCTGCCGAGGCAGAAGCTGTGCAAAACAATTGGGCCGTGACGATCACCGTGGTGGACGATGGTGGCCACCTGATGGGTATGCTGCGCTTGGATGGCGCGCCCGCCATGTCTTCGCATATCAGTCCGGCCAAAGCCAAAACGGCAGCTTTAAGCCGCCGTGAGACCAAAGTCTACGAAGACATCATCAATGGTGGCCGCACCAGCTTTTTAAGCGCGCCTACCATCGAGGGCATGCTCGAGGGCGGTGTACCCATCCTGAAAGACGGTGCTTGTATTGGCGCGGTCGGTGTGAGCGGTGTCAAGTCTAGCGAAGATGCGCAAATAGCCCGCGCAGGCATTGCAGCCATCGGTTTGTGAACGAACGCAAGCCCGCTGGGCTTGCTTTGTGAACGCAGGCCTACCGGGCTTGCTTTGTGAACGCAAACCCCTCTGGCTTGCGGTTACTTCAAGTCGTCGGCAATCACTTTGACAATCCGCTTGGCATTGTCAGACCCATCGGCACCGCCCGTGGCATTTTGCACAGCCACCATGGTAAATTCACCCTCTGCTTTCACCGCAATGCGGTATTTAAGCGGTGCTGCATCGGGTTTGCTGCCAAACAGTTTGCTTAAAAAGCCGGCTTCTTTTTTGTCTACAGGTTCTACGTAGCGCACAAAGTAAATGCCTTGGGCGCGGTCGCGGTCTTCTACGGTAAAGCCGGTGCGGTCTAGCGCCAAACCTACACGGCGCCAAGCGCGGTCAAAGCCCTCGTCGATTTGCACGGCAGGGTTGCCGTTAACGGCGGTTACGCGAGAGGTTTGCTTGGGCACGGCAGCGGCCACTAAGGCTTTGGACTGCTCTTGCGTCACGCCCAGTTTGACCATAAGTCGGCGCAAAAACTCGGCTTCCAGCTCAGGGTCAGGCGTGCGGGGCTCCCATACGGTGGACTCCACACCGCGGCCTGAGCTTTTGTCGCCGGTGAGCTTTTCTACCATGCCGCGGTGGCTGACAAAAATTTCGGTGGTATTGCCGTTGCGTTCGATGCGGGTGCGAAACTTGTCGCGCTCTCCGGTGGAGTACAAGCTGTCCAACACTTTGCCTAGCGTGTTGCGAATAAAGTCTTGCGGCAGCTTGGCGCGGTTTTCAGCCCAGTCGGTCTCTAAAATACCCAGATTTTGCTGGTCAAGGGTGAGCAAAAAACCGCTTTCTTGCCAAAAGTCCCGAATCGGGCTCCATAACGTGTCGGCGGACCGGTTGACCACTAACCAGCGCTGGTTGCCTGCACGTTCTATGCGCACGTCGCCTATGCTGGTGGCGGCTACTGGGGTGCCTGCGGGGTTGGTTTGGCCTGCTGAGTAGCTGTTGGCCGTCACTGGAGCACCTGGTACTACATAGCGAGAGTCGCGCGACAGGGCCGTTAAGTCGGGGGGTATTTCTAGCGACGGGCCGGTTCCCGAGCTTTTGTAGTCAATCTTGTCGCCTTGCAGTGTAGAGCAGCCGCTAGCGAGCAGCGCCGCAATAACCAAGGCAAAAGGGGCAGAGCGCATAGCCAACAAGGGCCGATAAGAGCTAAATAAAGTGGCCAATGGAGATCCTAGGGTTTGTATCTTGAGCGGCAAACTAAAACGAGTTACACCAAACCAGATGCTTTGAGTGCTGCCAGCACGGTAGGTTCCAGCGATTGTGCCATGCTGGTCAGGGGCAGGCGCATGAGGCCGCTGCACAGGCCCATCTGCTGCATGGCCCATTTCACAGGAATGGGGTTGGACTCGACAAACAAGCTTTTGTGCACCGGCAGCAAACGCTGCTGAACAGCCATGGCAGTTTTGGCATCGCCTGCAATCGCCGCTGCGCACAGCTGGTGCATCAAGCGCGGGGCAATGTTGGCCGTAACGCTGATATTGCCTTGGCCGCCGCAGAGCATGAGCGCCACGGCGGTGCCGTCATCACCTGAATACACCGCAAAGTCTTTGGGAGCGTCTTTGATCAGCCATTGCGCGCGTTCAATATTGCCAGTAGCTTCTTTGATGCCCACAATGCCTTTGATCTGGGCCAGGCGCAGCACCGTGTCGTGCGCCATATCGGCCACGCTGCGGCCGGGCACGTTGTACAGCACAACAGGCAGGTTGCCAGTGGCCTCGGCAATGGCTTTAAAGTGCTGGAATTGGCCTTCTTGCGTGGGCTTGTTGTAGTAGGGCACTACTTGCAGTTGGCAGTCTGCGCCGGCTTTTTCGGCAAACTTGGCCAGGTTGATGGCTTCTTTGGTGGAGTTAGAGCCGCAACCGGCCATGATGGGCACGCGTTTGTTGGCATGCTCGACGGCCACACGAATGATTTCGCAATGCTCTTGCACGCTGACAGTAGGTGATTCACCGGTGGTGCCTACCACGCCAATGCAGTCGGTGCCCTCAGCAATATGCCAGTCGATCAGCTTGCGCAAGGTGGGGTAGTCGACGCTGGTGTCAGGAAGGAATGGGGTGACTAGGGCAACTATGCTGCCAGTAATTTGGTTCATACAGAGATTTTAGCCCGGCACGGGCGTTTATAAAGGCTCTAACAGGTAACGGCGCGGTGCCATTGATGCTGAGTTTTCGGCTTTTTCATGCGCGGGGGGACTTGGCATGGTGCTCCCGGTGGTGTTTGCGGTAGTGTTTAACGTGCTGTTGGGTCCGCTTGCGGCAGCCTCGCGCACCGCTGCAATGCGCTGCACATAGCGCGCAGGCTGCGCCAAAAATCCATCCTCGTAGGCCACTACGCGCAGCCCTGCACAAGCGTGCAGCAGTTCACCTGGCTGCAGCAAAAAGTCAGGCCGAGACGGCCGGCCCACTGCTGCGTTACCGTGGGCAAAGGTTTCATAAATTAAAACGCCACCGGGGGCCACAGATGCGACGATGGTGGGCAGCAGGGCGCGCCATAAATAGTGGGTTACCACCACGCCGCCAAACTGCTGCACCTGGCCTGTGCTGACTGCCAAAGGCCACGGCCCGTTTTCAATGTCGGCCATAATGAACTGCGCACCAGAAGGCAGCCTGGCCGCTGCGCTGTCCAGTGCCTCTTGTGCCCTGTCTATCAGGGTTACCGGGTGATTTTTTTCTGCAAAATAAACCGCATGGCGGCCCATGCCGCAGGCTACATCCAGCACGTTGGCACCTGGCGCTACCAAGTGCGCCCAGCGCGCTACCCAGGGGGAAACTGCTTCATCGCCGTGCATGGGTGGGTACTTTTTGCTGCGTCTTGGGTTTCACATCGTCTTTGAGCGCTGCCAGGGCCATTTTTTCCACAGTACCCGGCAAAATCAGCTTTAAAAACCGCCCCAGCTTGCCTTTGTTGGTCATCACCACCTCGCGCTCGCGCCGCTGCATACCCTGGATAATCAAACGCGCACATGCTTGCACGCTCATGGCGTTATCTTCTTTGAGCCCGCTGCTGCCAGCGGCTACGCCCGCCGCGTTCAGGCCATGGTGGCGAATTCGGGTAGACACCACTCCAGGGTAGGCTGTGGTTACGCTCACGCCTGCACCCTTGAGCTCGGCGCGCAAGGCCTCAAAAAAGCCTGTCATGGCGAACTTGCTGGCACTGTAGGCAGTGCGGCCAGGCACGCCGATAAGGCCTGCCAGTGACGATACCGCCACAATACAGCCTTGGGTGGCCTTAAGGTGCGGTAGCGCAGCATGGGTGCACCACACGCTGCCCCACAGGTTGGTGCGCATCACGTCTTCGTACCAGCCAAGGTCATCAGCTTTCACGTCTTCAAACAGCGCCTGGGCCGAGATACCTGCGTTGTTAATCAGCGCGTCAATACGGCCAAATTTGGCCATGGTCTGGGCGATCAGTGCGCGGCAGTTCGCCTGCACGCCCACGTCAGTTTTAACTGCCAAGGCCTGTGCGCCCAGTGCGCGGCACTGCGCAGCCACTTGGGTTAGCAAGTCTACATTGCGCGCAGCTAAAACTAAGCCCACATCAGCTTTGCCGCTAGCCGCCCATTGGCGCGCAAGCTCGGCACCAATGCCATCAGATGACCCTGTAATTACTATTATTTTCATAGCTGTCCGATCAACATTTCCTTGGGCGATAGGGCTAAAAGCCGCCTTAAAAACACGACCAAATTTGGTCTGCTAGCGTAATTAAGAAATCAGGCCGGGTGTACAGCACAAACACACCTGCACAGGCCGCAACAGCTGCAGCATAGGCTAAGGTTTTACGCAATAGTGACATGGTTTTAAGCGGGCTTGAGCCTTAAGCGGGCTTTAGCGTGCCGGGTGCACTGCGCACAATGGCTGACTCACGGATAGGCAAGTTCACCAGCCCTGCAAACACTCCCAATGCTATAGCGATGCCCCACACCATGTCGTAGCTGCCTGTTGTGTCGTACAAATAACCACCCAGCCAAGCACCTAAAAAACTGCCAATTTGGTGGCTGAAAAATACAAAACCGCCCAGCATAGACATATGCTGAATGCCAAAAATTTGCGCTACAACCGCATTGGTAGGCGGCACGGTGGACAGCCACAGCAGGCCCATCAGGCTGGCAAAAATATACACGCTGACGGGGCCAAGCGGAGCGGCTAAAAACACCGCAATGACCAGTGCGCGGGCCAGGTAAATGAAGGACAAAATATTCTTTTTGGGCAAGCGCTGGCCCAGCGAGCCTGCAATGTAAGTGCCAAACACATTAAACAGCCCAATCAGCGCCAGCGCGTAGCTGGCCACTTGGGGCGACAAGCCCTTGTCTTTGAGGTAGCTGGGCATGTGCACGCCTATAAATACAACCTGAAACCCGCAGACAAAATAGCCTGCCATCAGCAGCTGGAAGCTGGGGTACTTAAAGGCTTCAGTCAAAGCCTGCCAAATGCTTTGTTCACGCTGAGGCTTGGCAGCGCCAGCGGCAAAGCCCGGCTCGCGCAAAAACACAGACAAGGGCATGATCAGCATGGCCGTGCCCGCCAAAATCAACAGCGCCTCTTTCCAACCAAAGCTGCTGATTAAAAACCCCTCTGTAGGCACCATTAAAAACTGCCCAAACGAGCCTACCGCTGCGGCCACGCCCATGGCCCACGAACGCTTGGCAGGGTCTACCTGGCGACCAATCACACCGTAAATAATGGCGTAAGTGGTGCCCGCCTGCGCCGCACCAATCAGCACGCCTGCGGTTAGCGTAAACGCCAGCAGGCTGGTAGACAGCGCCATGCCCACCAAGCCCAGCGCGTAGCACAGCGCGCCCACCAGAATCACTTTAAACGCACCAAATTTGTCGGCCACCATGCCAGCAAAAATACCAAAAATACCCCAAGAGATATTTTGTATGCCGATGGCCAGGGCATAGTTTTGCCGTGTCCAGCCATGTTCTTGGGTAATAGGCTGCAGCCACAGGCCAAATCCGTGGCGAATGCCCATTGACAGGGTAACGATGAGCGCACCGCACAGCAGCACTTGTTGTATGGAGAGTTTGTTGGAAACTTGAGAAGTCATCTCTCTATGGTAACCAGAAATGTTCGCCAGTGTAGTCACGCGCGGGATGCGTTTTGATGCGCTGCTTTTGGTTGCGGTACTAGAGCTAACTTCTGTCCTATCCTGGCTGCGTACTGGGTTGGTTTGGAGTTATTGCGTGGATCGCTCACTTGGTCCACTACAAGACCCAAGTTCAATAGCATTGCAATGCATCGTGCCACGCCCAATT
The DNA here is from genome assembly GCA_043721235.1 of Polaromonas sp. Taxonomy (GTDB): domain Bacteria; phylum Pseudomonadota; class Gammaproteobacteria; order Burkholderiales; family Burkholderiaceae_C; genus JAAFIP01. Next base: position 8,035 of record JAYSRE010000139.1, read on the forward strand.
ACTTCATAAACTGCAAGTTTTGCGCGTAATCAATCCCACCCACCGTACCGCCAAAGTTGCGAAGGTTGGGCAGCACGCCAGCCAGCTCAGCGCCGGGGGCCACGCCAAACCAGTTGGCCAAGGTGGCGGCGTACTGGTCTACCGAAGCGGTGGGTAGCAAGCGGCCTTGGTCTACGTGCCAGCGGTCAGCTTCGGTATTGGTGTTGCCTGCGCCTACCGGTGGCGCATAACCGTACAGGGCCTTGCCCCTCACATCGCCGCCCACAACCAAATGGTGGTTACCCCAGCCATGGTCAGAGCCGTCGCCGTTGGAGTTGAGCGAGCGGCCAAAGTCTGATGCTGTAAAAGCAGTTACGCTGTTGGCCACACCCAGGTTGACCGTGGTTTCGTAAAAAGCTGCCATAGCCTGGCTTAAGCGCTGCATATTGGTGTTGTGGCCTGCGATCAGGTTATCATGTAGGTCAAACCCACCGAGGGATACAAAAAACACCTGCCGCTTGCTGCCCAAGCTGCTACGCGCGGCGATCAAACGAGCAACCATTTTAAGTTGGGCCGCCAGTGGGTTATTGCCCGTGACAGCGCTCAGCGGCGCAAATGCGGCGCCAGAGCCGTCAGCACCAACAGCATCAATACCCTTGCTTACCTCTATCTCAGCGCGAATGGCGCGACTGGTGATGCGGTTGTATTCGTTTTCTAGCGCATGGCTACTGGCCTGCTGGATGAGTTGCGAGACGACGGACTTGACCGCAGAGGAGTCGTACACGTTGTAGGCCTCAGCGTTGATTTTGACGGCACCGTACTGGCTCACTTGGTAAGCCAGAGCGTTGTTACCGGCTAAAAACACCGTGTTGCCGGTGATGGAGATGCAGGTAAAAAGTGCGTTGGTATTGGAATTGGCGGCTAAGGCCAAGTCGCCAATGTTGCCGCCCCAGCCCACGGTAGAGCCCTCGGGCGATGAAGACTGCCATACCGAAGCCTGGTCGTTGTGCGAGAACAAGTTGGGCGGCACGGGGTATTGCGAGCTGCCGCTTAAGTACTGCGTTTTGTTGAGTGGCACAATCAGTGGCCCGACATTGAGTTGCACGGCACACTGTCCACTGTTGTACAGACCTTTCAGCTCGGCCATGGCAGGGTGCAAGGCGTACTGGCGGCTTGTGTCTTTAAGCGTGGCACCCAGGGGCAGTAAGCTGAACTTGGGCAGGGCAATGTTGCTGCGGATGTGGCTGTAGGCGTTGTAGCTGGCATCGTCGTAATTGACGATGGTGTTGGCTTGGTCGTTACCGCCGTACAAAAACACGCAGACTAAAGATTTGTAGGTGCCATCGGGCGCAGTTAGCGCAGCGGCTTCGCCTAGGGCGGCTAAATTTAGGGCAGTGGGCAGGGCTGCGCCGGTAAAAGCAAGCTGGGCTGAACGGCGCAAAAATGCGCGGCGCGAGTGCTGGGCAGGGAGGATCAGGTGCATGAAAAATGGCCTGGTTATTTTTGAACAATGTACTGGACGCTGGCCATCACCATAAAGACGGCAGCACACACCCGTTTGAGCTTGTTGTCTGCATTGCTGCTGGCGGTGATGGCAGTGGCATTGAGCGCGTTGACCATTAGCGTGACGTTGGCCGCAGGCAGCTGGCCTGCGCACAGCAGCAGATTGAGCCTGGCCACCAAGGCTGTAGCATCTGTGGCGAGGGCCAGCTCAGCGGTGTACCGGGCCTGAATGTCGTCGGTGTAGGTGCGGTACAGCAAATATGGCTTGTCTGGCTCGGGCACAGAAAAGCCCTTGTAGATTTTGTCCTGCATAAAGTTAAGGCAGCCGCCGACCGTAGTTTCGTTGACGATTTGAAACTCGGGTGCGGTGGCTTTGGCGGTAGCCAGCACGGTGTTGGGCGGCACAAAACCTGGCCTGAAAAAGTTAAACACCGACGGTGGGCGCAGCGGGCTTTGGCCTAGGTTGTTGGCAGGGTCGGTAGTTTCAAACATTTTCCAGGTATTTTCTTTGGAGGTCAGTCCAAAGGTGCGGCCCCACTGCACCAAGCGCAGCATCGGTTCGCGTACTTTGCCAAAACGCGGGTTGCTCGCGTTTTGCGGGTTGCGCGCTTCGTCGTCTAGCAAGATGGCAGACCACACCGCTTTGAGGTCGCCACGCACCCCTTGGCCGTTGTTGTTAAACGCCGCAGCCACGCGGCCCACGTAAGCTGGGCTGGGACTACTGGTCACTAGCCGCTGAATCATCTGTTTGCCGAAAAACGGACCCACATTGGGATGGTTAAACAAAGTATCTAACGCCATTTTCAAAGCTACAGCCCCCGCAGTACCCGCAGGAACGGTGGTGCCTAAAAAAGTGGCGGCCAGCGTGAAATGCTTGGTGGGGTCTAGCGACATGGGTTTGCGCGCGAACACGGTACTTGGAATGTCATAGCCTTCAAGGCCTGCGTCGCTGTAGACAGGCAAGCGGCCACCATCAGACTTGTCAAAGTCGTAGCCTGTGAATACGCGCGACAGGTTGGTTACATCGCTTTGCACATAGGTCTCTAACTTTTTGCCGTTGGCATCGATTTTTTCGGTGCCATCGGGGTTGAGCTGAACCAAGCCTATAGAGAACAGCTGCATTACTTCGCGCGCATAGTTTTCGTCCGGCACGCGGCCAGTGCCGGTGTCTTCTTTTTGATTGCCTTTGGTGTTGAGAAAGTTACCCATCACCGGGCTGAGGGTGACGTTTTGCAGCAGGTCTCTGAAATTGCCCTGCGCTGCAGCGACCAGTTGGTCCCAATAGTGCGCATAAGCATGCCCCACCCATGTGAACTGGATGTTTTGCATCGACACTACAAAAAACTCTGACAGCGCCAACGCCAGCCGTTTGCGCATGGCATCTGGCGCCGTCATGAGTTGGTTCCACAGCATAAAGTCGGTGATATAGGTGTAGTTGTAGTAGCCGTATTTGTCAGACACGGTATAGCCCTTGGCAGCCAGCCAGTCCCAACCGGTTTGCCCTAGTGGTTTGGCAAACTGCTGCTGCAGATACCCAGCAAAGCTGGTGCTGCGCAGCGCGCTGATCTCGCCGTCGCTGGCTGAAAACTGGCTTTGTAGCAAAAAGCGTGCGGCCTCTTCGTTGTTTTGCGCTTGTGGAAAGTTGTTAAATCCAGCGGCGGCAACAGGTGGCGTGGTGGCGGTGGCGCTGCCTGTGCTGGGGCCAGTGGCAGGCGCACTGGTGGTGGATGTGCCTAAGCCAGTGCTGTTTGTAGTGCTAACACTTGTGCCCGTGCCCGTGCTTGTAGCGCTTTGTAGCGGGGTTGTAGCATCGGTACTGCTACCACCACCGCCACCACAGGCCGCCAACAATGCAGCGCCTAAAAGCGACAGGGCCTGGGGCTGCAAAAATGGATTGCTTGTGTCAGCTGGTTCAACGGCTGTTAGGGCTGGTGCGGTAGCGCTGGCAGGCTGCTTTTCGCTCACTACGGTATCGTCTACAGGTGTGTTTTTATGCACGGTATGACTACGACTTTGTGACTAAATAATGTACAAGTGCGTCGTTCTAAAGGCCACTGCAATTAAAGCTGTAGCAGGCAACAAGCGTGTCTATTTGTAGCCGTGTAGCCGATTTTTGAGGTTTATCCCTGCATAAGACCCTGCCTAGGGGTTGCTAGAGGTAGTCCAGCTAGAAGTTTATAACTTCGCTACCATGCGCGCGAAAACCATACCAATCAAAAAAATCAACCAATTCGGACGGCGCTGTACGGTGTTGCCCACTAAGAGGCACAAACCCATAATCAACACAAACAAATGGTGCGATCCTAAATACGCCAGCATCACCATGGCAGCTTGTAAGAAAAGTTGAAAATTGACAGCCTTGCTGGTGGGCGCTGTACTTTCAGTTGTGAAATGGTTTTCAATCGGTTCTTGGGAGGTTGCCTTGGGTGTTGCAGCTGCGCTCACGCTAGCGCGCTGGGCTTGGCGCTCGGTTTTGATTTGCAAGCTAGTTTTTTCTAATACCGGTGCTGCAGGTACTGCGGGTGTCCACCATCCCAACCAAGGCGCTTTAGCTTTTGCAGCCAATTGCCGGAATGTGCCGCCCGCCAATCGGCTCGCAGCGGGCGCGGCTTTCAGCCCTGCCGAGTGGTGCTGCAAGGCCTTTACACGTTGCGCATATGCTTTGCCTAGGGCAGGGCGGGCCATGGAGATGAAATTAGCGTAGCCCAGCAGGGCTTCGCGCAGGTTGGCACTGCCATTCCATTGCAAGCCCTGGGTGCCCTTGCTCTCAGCCAAATGCAAAACAGCGCGAAAGCGCCGCAGCGTCTCGCGGTCTATGGACAGTTTGTCGTTGACAACCAGGCCAGTGACGTGCTGCTGCTGGTGGCGGCGCATCACTTGCTGTTTATCTGGGTGCAAGGTTAGCCCCTCGCTGGCAATGATTTGCTTGACGCGCCACAGCAGTTTGGCGCTGTGGCGGCTGTGCTGTGCATCGGCTGAAAAAGTCAAGTCATCAGCATAACGGGTGTAATGAAATCCCAATTTGGCGGCACTGGCCTGCAAGCGCGCGTCGAGCCTTCGGCACAAAATGTTGGTAATCATCGGGCTGCTGGGAGCCCCTTGGGGTAGCACGCGCTGGCCTTGGGCCACAAAATAGCGTTGACCGTCAATGGCAACTTCGTCGGTAGGTGCTTCAGTACTGAGAAGGGCTAAAAGGGTCGCTACCTGCTGCGAGTAGCCCAACTGCTTGAAAACCCCGCGCACACGGGGCATGCTGATAGAGGGGAAAAAGTCTTTCAAGTCCAGATTGATAACCACCGCTTGTCCTACGTGCGGCGCAGCATTGGTAAGGATGGAACGACCTGGCAAGAAGCCATGCACGGCTTTGTGCACAGGCACGCGCATCAAGATTTGGTCCAGCACCCAATACTGGGCGCGTTTAAGCCGAGGCATGGGTGCAGAAATATGGCGCTCACCCCCTGATTTTTTTGCAATGCTAAAGCGTTGGTAATGGCTAATGCGCGAGACTTGCCGATCAAACGCTAAAAACCGCAACTCCGCCAGTGTTACACCCATAGCTTGTGCTAAGTCGGCAGCGGTATGCAGGGGTGGCAGGCCATGCTTGGTAAGCTGTTCGGCCTGGCTTTGCGCGTCGCTTAGCCCACCAGAAACACCTTGGCCCAGATACAAGATTTCGGTTTGGCGCCGCTGGTGCCAGGCTGTAGCGTGGGCATGGCGGTCTTGCGCAGCTTTAAGCTTGGTTTCTTCGCGCCGTGCTTTAGCCAGGGCCATGCGTTCTTTGCGCATGGTTTTCAGCGCTTGGTCACGGTTTTCCATGCCGCGCAATTGGCCGCTCAAATCACTGAGCGCTTTGTCCAGCTCGGCTTCGCGGCGAATCAAGCTGGCTTCAGGGCTGGGTTGCTGGGCATCTTGTGGCCAAAACCCCAAGCGCTGCATTTCCTCCAACACCACTTCTTGTTTGGAGCTGGTGCGCAGACGTGCGTAGAGCTCTTCTCGGGTCAGTGCCGAGTCGGGAACCTGGGTGTTTGGGGCGAGGTTTGTCATGTCAAGCGACAAGACTGATTCGCACTTTGGGCCGTTAAGCAACCCATAAAGTGAACGGAGTGGGCATCTCGTCGAAGAGCCTGATGACTGGATGACTCCACTCGATGCCGGACGGGACGGTATGCGCGCATGAGCTTTAGGAAAGCCACACCGTCATCGCGCATACCGTCCCGTCCGGCACTGTGAAGAGGCGTCCAGTGACGCTTGGGTAGTGCTGAATCCGAGGATGGCGATACGCCACCCAAATTGCAAGAGCCTACCCACTCCGTTCTCAAAGTGCAGTGTATCAGTTGTTGGCGGTTGTCCTTTCAGAAGCAGTGGTTGGAGGCGCCAACGGGGGCAGTGCAAGGTTTTGTGTCACCATGCGCAGGGCCAACATGTGTTCGCAGGGGCCGCGCGTCATGCGGTGGTAGGTGTAGTGGTCACATTGGCAGTCACCAGAGCGCACACGCAGGTCAGCATCGAGTTGCAGATTCACTAAAAAGCGGCGTGTGGTGCGCTGGCCAGGTTCGCATTGACCACTCAAAGCACGGCCACCGTCGGCTTGCGCCAGCACTTTGGTATTTTTGATCTGCCCGGCTTGCACCAATTGTGCGGCGGCAGATTCTTGTTCACTTGCGTAGCGCAGTTTGTCCATGGGCAAAGGCTCACGGGTTAATTCGCGCAGCCGCCATACAGCATGGGCTAGATCGTAAATAACGCGCCCAGCCTGCACATAGCCACCCAGCGCTGCATCCACGCTTACGGCAGACAAGCCTGTGGCTGCAGCTAGTTCTGCACTGGTGGCACGCCATCGCGCAGTGAGCGCAGCAAACACACGTACTTGTGTGTCGGCATCCACATTGTGGCGTGGATGCAGCAGATCAAAATGCCCTTGGCCCGCCCAGTCATTGGTCGTCCAGCCCGATAACCCTAAGGTGAACTCCATGTCGGGCAGTTCGGCCACCCAAAAACTGGGCATGCCCGTGCCCAGCAGCAGCACCTTGAAACTCTTGGCCACCGCTACCAAGCGCTCCAGCTGTAACAAACGACGGCGACCCCAGATGCGGATGTCGGTATCGCTTGTGGCCTGATGGCTGGAGCGTGGGCACAGCAGCTCTTGCCCCCAAGGCTCAAACACAATGCGCACGGGCTGGCCGGGGCGCAGTACAAAACGCAAAGACCTGGGACCTGTGCGTTCTTTGTTACGGCGCAAGGTCAGGCAAATATTGTGAATGTCCATCGGATGCAATTGCAGCGTTTGTGCAGGCAACAGCATGGCACTGCTAACTTGCAAAAACCCCCGTACCCAGCTGTCGGGCACATCAATTTTGGGTTCGTGAAAGGCCGCGTCATGCTCGCTGGTGACTTGAAAACCGGTAGCGTCTATCGCTAGGCGGGTGGTTTTGTAGTCGCGAATTTTTTGAAATTCGTCGTACAGACCCGATGAATAATCGACATTGGTGGTACCACAGGAAAAGTCGCCTATGCGGTCAAAAATATTGTGGCTGCAACTTAGGCAAGCGTAGCTTGACTGGTCTACGCTGAAGCACTCAAAAAAAACACGGTCAGGGTGCACCGTAATGACGGGGTCGAGCACATACCAAGCCTCGCGGTTCACCGCATAAATATAGTCAAAATAGCGTTGCTGCGCCTGTTGGAAAGGCTTGAGAATGGTCTGTTTTTTTGTGCGCAAGTCTTTAAGCTCGCTTTGCAGAGGCAGCATGCGCGCTTTGATGTCTTCGCTTTGGGCCATGTATTGTGCCAACATGTTGCCTTCGTGCTCTTGTAGCCAAGCCAGATAGGCAGTTTTGTCGCTGGGTTGAAAGCGCAAGTCCCCAACTACCACGTCGTGCAAGGCAGAGATGGCTTCGCGAAAAGGCAGGCGCTGGTTGATATCGGCTACCAAGTGGGTGGGCGCGCGCAATGTATCGGGCGCAAATTGCAAGCCCGTACTGTGCGCACCGTGGGATACGGCACTATGGCCGTAATAGCGGTATTCGAATCTCATGCGGCAGACCTGCGCTCAGGCTGTTGGGTAGACGGGCCGCGACGTGCTGGTACGCTGCGGGGTGGGATTTTTTTAAGCGGATTTTCCAGCTCTACATAGTGCGTTTGGATATTGCGCAGGCCCGTAATGTATTGGACTTTGTCTGCCATGGTGGCGGTGACGGCCTGGCGTGCAAATACCTTGGCCACAAGGTCAGCCAGCTCTTTGGATTGCGCGGCCTGGGCGGTTAAAAACTGCAGCACGCGGTCTTTGGCTATGCGGCTCCGATTGGCCTGAGATAACACGCTTAAAAAATACGGTGTTAACTTGGCCAGCATGTCGGGTTGGCTGCTGGCCGCTGCGGCCAACCAATGGGTCACAAACAACTGCATGCCAGCAGACGGGTGCTGGCTTAGTTGCAGCATGTAGGTGGTGACATCTGTGACATCAAATCTCTGTGTCAACAGTTCGCGGCCCAAGCGCTGCACTGCGGGTGTTTTGTGGTCGCATAGGCGAACCAAAATTTCCGGAGTCCACGCCGCGTGCGATGCGTGCTGTGTGAACCAGCCCAGAGCCCATTGCTGCACATCGTCCCAGCGGCTGTCGAATATGCGCAGCGCTTGGTCCAAGTGGGCAAAGGTACGCTGGGCGTGATCACCTATTTGGCCCATAGACCACTGGCGCGCAGCAACACTGTCTACCCGGCTGAGATGGGCGATTTGCAAAACCGTCATCTCGGAAGGTTTCAGCGTTGGCAACAGCCATACGCCCAGACGTTGCGCACCTTTACTGCGTGCCGAGAGCAGACGTTCGGTAGTACCGCTGTCGGTGAGGCGGGTGTGTTCTGCCAGCGACCCGCACAGCAGATGCAGCAGATGGTCTGTCACGCCTGGGCCATCTTCGCTGCGAAACAGGGGTTCGCGCAGCAAGGGCACCAGTGTGTTGGCAAAATCTGGGTTGTCTGGAATCAGTCGGGTAAGCGTAGGCTCTATCGCCATGCGGATAGGGGCTGATGGGCTGCAGCAAAACACCGCAAACAGATCGGGCTTTGTGATCAGCATGGCATCGGGCAGAGCCGCAAAAAGCTTGACACCTGCGCTACGCACGGTGTCATTGTCCGAGCCCAGCAATTGCGTGATCGTATGCGCAGGTAAAGTTTGCAGTGCTGCCGGATGCAAGCAGACCCACTGGGCAGCAGTGTCCACCACATAGGGGCTGGCATGCTGCAAAAGTTCCAGCACAGCAGTGGGCGACACTTGCATGACGCTGGCTTTCAAAGGCTCTTTGATTGCCCACTGGAGATGTCCGCAGATCTCGACTAAAGACTCTTGCATCGCATCGCATTGCGCTAGCCAATGCAGCAACCCAAGGCAAACGTCGAGCGCGCTAAACAGGTTGCCGTTAGATCCAAGCGCCATTTGCAGCAGCAAGCCACCCTGCTGGCGTACCTGCTTGTCTAGGCTGGTGAGCATGATGAGTTGTATGGGCAACTGCTGGGCCACCCCAGCAGGGTCGCGTGCAATACAGTCCAGTGCGTACTGGCGCGCTGGCGCATGGGGTGATGCAAGTAGCGCAGGCAGCCAGGCCAAAGTGGCGTCTGGCCCGCCAGCATCGCTACGCAGGCGGCATAACTGGAGCGCAAATGCAGCGGTGGCGTCGTAGCGGCTTGCAAGCAAGCGCTGTAGTTGGGCATCAGACAACTCGGTGCAAAAAGTGGCGTTGCCTTGCAGCGCCAGTGCGGCAAATTGATGCACTGGGTTGCACTGGCTCTCTAGCATGAGTTGCAACAAGGCTTGCGGATGTTTGTCCCACAAATTGGGCCAAGCTTCAGCGCGGTACGTGCGCTTGTCCTGCGCAGGCTTGTCGCTGAACCAGACGGTATGTTTGGTATTGGTTTGCCATTCGTTGCTATGCATGTGCAAAAGATGCATCAGCACATTCCACTGGGTCCAGGCTTTGGGGTCGTTTGTGTCTTGGGCTGCGAGCAAGAAACCCATGGCCATAGCCAACCAGGTGTTTTCATCGTATTTAGCGGCGCGGCGCAGGTTGCGCCAGGCGCGGCTGATCAAATAGTTGCGGGTTCTTTGGCTTAATGCCAGGCGACTGTCGGGCCGTTGCAGTTCTTTGGCGGGTTCTACATATTGCTGGTTGACTTGCACCCACCGGGCACCGCTGCGGAAAACGGCCTTGTTGGTTTCTAGGCGCTGGTGCAAAACACCCAGCAGGGTGTAGTCGCCACGAAACTCGGCGTTTTTGTAGAGCTGACGCCAAGTTTGGAATGCGCCCGCTTGCATGGGGAGCTCGGTGGCCTGGTTCAGCAGCAGGCGGCGGGCTATTGTGGACGCTGTAGGGTTAGGCACTGCAGGGTCAGGTGCAGACAACTGCGCCACCTCGTTGAGTTCAAGCAACCATTGTTTATACGGCATGCTCTGCCAAGTGGCTGCATGGTTGAGCTGTTCTTGCAGCAGTGCAAAAGCGTGGTGGCCCGCTTGCGGTTGTGTAGTGTCTGCTGTAAGAGCAGATGCCCATAGGGCTCGCAGCGGCGCGGGCCAGTCGTCTACTTTGCGCTGCGCTAAGGCGGCTTGCGCAGTGGGCGGCATTAAGGCCACGCTGGCCCAGTGTGCGACGCGCTTGACCATAGGTGTGCTGCCACGTTGCTCCAGCGCCTGCATGGCGGGCAAAGCACCTGCATCACCGCAACGGCCTATGGCCCAAGCCAAGCAATAGTCAAGCATGGCATCGCCTGTTTCTAGCAGGTCAATTAGGCGAGGCACGGCGGATGCAAGCCTCAGCTCTCCAATGCGCCAGACCACGCGGCTGCGCCGAGGTAAAGGCAGTAGCCGCCATCCGTCAGGCTGTACTTGGGCGAGCAGTACGGCAGCACCAGGGTGGGTTGGAGAGGGTGCAATCGCCAATCCATCTGCAAAAGTGCTGGCTGCCGCTGACGCTGGCAATTGCTGGGCGTACCCCAAAGCGATTTGCGTGGCCAGCACAGCATCAAATACCTGCGTGGCTTGCGCCAGCGTGACAGGCTGGGGCGTTTGCAGCGATTCTTTCCATGCGGTGTCTCCACGGCGATGGCTTAACTGCACTACATAGCGTAGGGCTTCAGGCCCGTCAATAGCCCCAGGTTGCTCTAGTAAGTCAATCGCGCAATGCAATAGCGGAGCGTAGCCCTTGCTTAATTTGATGGTGCGAATGTGCTTCAAACCTGTCCCTTAAAATGCGTTCTGATGGCAGCGTGGCCTGCTGTGTTTGGTAACTATCTTGCCAGAAAATTCACAGACTTTCTAAAAGCGAATGGTGATTGTGGCAAAAAATCATTTCTTTGATTTTGTCCTGTAGCTGGCCCCACAGCCTGGGTTTTTCATGTCCTTGGCCAAAATGCGACAATACGGCTACATGAGCGATCAATTTTCTTCCCTGGGTCTGGCCGAGCCGATCCTACGCGCCGTAGCTGAAAAAGGCTACACCACCATGAGCCCTATCCAAGCCCAGGCTATCCCTGTGGTGTTGCAAGGGCGCGACGTGATGGGCGCGGCCCAAACCGGTACCGGTAAAACCGCTGCCTTTATCTTGCCGCTGCTGCAGCGCATGCTCAAGCACGAGAGCGCATCTACCTCGCCGGCCCGCCACCCCGTGCGTGCGCTGGTTATTTTGCCCACCCGCGAGTTGGCCGACCAGGTGGCACAGCAGTCCAAAATCTACGGCAAATACACCCAGCTGCGCACCGCAGTGGTGTTTGGCGGCATGGACATGAAGCCGCAAACCCTGGAGCTGAAAAAAGGCGTAGAAGTGCTGGTGGCTACACCAGGCCGCCTGCTAGACCATATTGAAGCCAAAAATGTGGCCCTAAACCAAGTGGAATATGTGGTGCTGGACGAAGCCGACCGCATGCTGGACATTGGCTTTTTGCCCGATTTGCAGCGTATTTTGAGCTTTTTGCCCAAAAGCCGCACCACATTGCTGTTCAGCGCCACCTTTTCGCCCGAAATCAAGCGCTTGGCTGAAAGCTATTTGCAAAACCCCGTATTGATCGAAACCGCACGCCCTAACGAAACTGCGGCCACGGTAGAGCAGCATTTCTACAGCGTGGGCGCTGACGACAAGCGCCGCGCGCTCAAGCAAATTATCAAGGCACGCGGCATCACGCAGGCCTTTGTGTTTGTCAACAGCAAGTTGGGCTGTGCCCGCTTGGCCCGCTCGCTAGAGCATGAAGGTCTGCGCACTACCGCGCTGCACGGCGACAAGAGCCAGGACGAGCGTTTAAAAGCGCTAGAAGCCTTTAAAAAAGGCGAAGTTGACTTGCTGATAGCCACCGATGTGGCAGCCCGTGGGCTGGACATCAAGGACGTGCCAGCGGTGTTTAACTTTGACATTCCCTTTGGCGCTGAAGACTACGTACACCGCATTGGCCGCACGGGCCGCGCAGGCGCCTCGGGCTTGGCAGTGAGCTTTGTGGCCCCGTCCGACCAGCGCTTAGTGGTAGACATTGAAAAGCTCTTGAAGAAAAAGATCGAGGTTGAAGGTTTTGAGTTTGACGAGGAACGCCCGCGTGAACGCATCAACACCGGCCGCCGGGCTTGGGGCGACGAAGAAGGCGCCGAGCGCATCGAGCCGCAAGAACCACGTGGGCCGCGTGAGCCCTCAGGCGGCATCCGTGCACCCAGGCCGCAGCGTGACGGCTACCGAGACAACTTCCGCGAAGGCCAAGGCGCATCGCAAGGCGGCGGTAGTTATGGGCAACCGCGCTTTGGCCGGGCAGCGCCACGCGACCCGTTTTTTGACAAACCCTACGAAGCCACTGCCCCAGCAGACGCGGCCCATACCCCAGCCTGGGAGGTGGGCACCAAAGCTTCTACATCGCGTGTGTCAAGCAACATCAAGCCCAAAAAACGCGTGGCTGCGCTGTTCAAAACAGCCTAAACCAGCCTAAGCCAATGTGACCACCACGGGGGTGTGGTCGCTAGGGCGTTCGTTTTTACGCGGTACTTTGTCTATCACACAGGCGGTAACTTTAGGTTTTAAAGCCTCGCTCACCAGCGTGTAGTCAATGCGCATGCCTTTGTTGCGGCGAAAGCCCATTTCGCGGTAGTCCCACCAGCTGTAGCTTTTCTCCGGCTGTTCAAACAGCCGAAACGCATCATGCAAACCCAGCGCCAGCAGCTTTTGCAAATGCGCGCGTTCCTGTGTGGTGTGGTGAATGGTGTCCCGCAGGCCCTCAGGGTCGTGGGTGTCTTTGTCGTCGGTGGTGATGTTGAAGTCACCTACCAACACCAGCTGTGGGTGGGCCAGCAGCTCGGTGTGCAGCCAGTCGTGCAGGGCGGTAAGCCATTGCATTTTGTAGGCAAACTTGTCGGTGCCTGGCGCTTGGCCGTTAACAAAATAGCCGTTAACCAAGCGCACGTTGCCCACAACGGTGTGCAGCGTGCTGGCAATCACGCGCGACTGTTCATCGGCAAAACCAGGAATGTTTTTTACCACAGCATCTGCACCAGCGACCGTGTCAGTGCGGCTGATTATGGCCACGCCGTTGTAAGTTTTTTGGCCAAAAAATTGACTGCGGTAGCCAATGGCCGCCAGCTCAGAAACCGGGAATTTCTCGTCGCTGAGTTTAAGCTCTTGCAGGCACAGCGCATCTACCGGGTTGGCCGTTAGCCAGTCGATGACCTGGGGCAAACGGATAGTCAGTGAATTGACGTTCCAGGTAGCGATTTTAAGTGTCATATTGGCTTGTGGCCCAAGGAAATGCTGCATAAGCAGCTATGAATTAAGTAGTAACAGGGTTGTTAAAAAAACCAGTACATGCGCCTATACAGGCCCCTTGATTTTAAGGTAAGTTACAAAGCTGTGGGCCAGTCCAGCAGGCGCTGCGGTGTGAGATTCGCGCTGCGTCTCGCGCCACTCGGGGCCTAGCGCGGGTGCAAACGCATCGCCTTCAAAGAACGCATCAATCTCGGTGACAACCAGTTTTGTTGCCAGCGGCAGTGCTTGCGCATAGATTTGTGCTCCGCCTATCACCCAAACCGCCCCAGGGCGGGGCGCTAGTTGCTCACAAAATAAGAGCGCACTTTCTAGGTTTTCCTTGGGACTTACCCCGTTTTCATGCCAATCGCTTTGCCTGGTGAGCACAATGTTGGCGCGCCCTGGCAGCGGCCTGAATTTAACCGGCAGCGAGTCCCATGTTTTGCGCCCCATGATGACGGGGCAGCCCAGTGTGGTGCGTTTAAAGTGCGCCAGGTCTGCAGGCAAATGCCACGGCATGGCACCGTTGTTGCCAATCACGCGGCCGTGGGCTTGCGCCCAGATAAGGTTGATCTGCATGGCTGTTTAGACCGCCACGGGCGCTTTGATGGCAGCGTGGCATTGGTAGTCCTGCATTGCAAAGTCATCAAATGCGTAGTCAAAAATAGACGCGGGGCGGCGTTTGATATGCAGCTTGGGATACGGGTAGGGCGCGCGGGCCAGTTGCAGTGCTACCTGGTCGTGGTGGTTGCTGTAAATATGGCAATCGCCACCGGTCCATACAAAGTCGCCCACGTCTAAATCGCACTGCTGGGCCACCATGTGGGTGAGCAATGCATAGCTGGCAATGTTAAATGGCACGCCCAGAAAAATGTCGGCGCTGCGCTGGTAGAGCTGGCAGCTAAGCTGGCCCTTGCCACCGGGCGTAGTGGCCGGTGCTACGTAAAATTGAAAGAACGCGTGGCAAGGCATCAGCGCCATTTTGTCCAGGTCTGCCACGTTCCAGGCGCTAACGATAATGCGGCGGCTGTCGGGGTTGGTTTTAAGGGTGTTGATCACTTCGCTGATCTGGTCAATATGGCCGCCGTCCGGTGTGGGCCAGCTGCGCCACTGCACGCCGTACACGGGGCCCAAGTCGCCGTCGGGTTTGGCCCATTCGTCCCAAATGCTGACACCGCGTTCTTTGAGCCAATGGTTGTTGGACGAACCAGTTAAAAACCACAGCAGCTCTTGGACGATGGATTTGAGGTGCACCTTTTTGGTGGTCACCAGCGGGAAGCCCTGTGCCAAGTCAAAGCGCATTTGGTAGCCAAACACGCTTTGGGTACCGGTGCCAGTGCGGTCAGATTTGGCAACGCCGTGCTCAAACACATGGCGCATGAAGGTTTCGTACTGGTTGCTGTGCACGGAATTTGCGTTTGGATTGACGTTCGGAGTAGTGCCTGAATCGGGGCCTGAATCGGGGCTAGGGGTATGCGCAGGGGAAATCATAATTAAGTAGGTTTTAAAAACCGGCTCAGTAGCCACCAAAAAGTGTGTCCAGCGCAGCGCTGATAACGCCCGCTTGCGATGCCAGTCGGGCTACCGGTTTTTTTAACAAATAGGCAGGAAAAGCTGCTAATGCGGTAGTGTCCAGCAAAACAGATTGACCTTCAATTTCAAAAACAGGGTTGAGATCGCGCAGCAGTTTGTCTACCATGCGCCGGTCTCGCATGGGTACCACCACGCGGGTTGCAACCGCTTCGATATAGTTGTTTTGCACATCCAGCAAATAGGGCGTGGTTTTGCGAAGCACTGCGTCGGGGTGTGTGTAAACGTCGTAACGCGCCATAGTGCTAATCTGTTAAAAATGAGGGCCGGATTAAATAGTGCGGTGGCTCAAAATGTGCGGTATGTCGCCAGCGGCAAGCCTTCGGCATTGATGCGCTGGTTGTACTCGTCAATAGCTTCGCGGTTGTCCTCGCTCCAACGCTGCCAATAACGGCGTTTGACTTCTTCACCTAACCACGTATCTACGGTTTGCGACAAATTCATGCCCAGCGCTTTGGCCATATCTACCGTTTTTGACGAAAGCGACAGGTTGATCGGACGTTTGGCAGAAGGGCTGGTGGAGTGGCTAATAAGCATGGCATACCTCGCGGTGGTGTTAACGACAGCTACAGCGCAGTAACTGTGCACACATTCTATGCGCATATTTCAAAGGTTGCTTAAGTTTAAAGCAGCCTAAATCAGCTTAAAGCAGCTGACTCAGGTCAACCGGTCTAGCCACTCTGTAAATGCCAGCAACACCAGCAGCATGAAGGCAATGGCAGGCATCATGACCGCAAGCCCGGCCCAGGCTGCAAACAGGCCCAGCAGGGGCGGCAGCACGGCAGCGCCCGCGTAGGCACTGCCTGCTTGGCGGCCAATCACCAGGCGGGCCGTGTCGGGGGCAAAGCGGCGCGCGGTTTCATGCATCAGGCTAGGGTAGATAGGTGCAAAGCCCAGGCCCATCAAAACCACGGCCAGCAGCGACAGCCAGGTGGGGCCGTTCAAGGCAAACAGCAGCGCTGCCAGCGTGGAGACCACAATGCCAGCCCGTACCAGCGCACGGTTGCCCCAATGGTGGGCCACCAAGCCCACCGCAAAGCGCCCGGTCATGATGGCCCCAAAGTAGACCGACATCCACAGCCCCGCCTGGGCGGGTGTGAACTGGCGGCTGCCCACCAAGATGCTGGCCAGCCAAATGCCTACGCTGCCTTCAGCCGCCACATACAAAAAGAAAGTTAGCGGTGCCAGCCATACAGCCAGTGTGCTGGTGGCCCGGGCGGGCGCGTTGTTAGCATGCGGGTTGTTAGCATGCGGGTTGTTAGCATGCGCGCTGTCTGCGTCTGGGTGCACGCTGGCGTTGGGCGCTTGTTTCCACAAGTGCAGCGTTAAACCCAGCACCACAGCCAGGGCCAGTTGCATCAGGCCCAGCGTCAAGGCACCGCGCTGCCAGCCTGCGGGGCTGGCCATGGCGGCCCCTAAAACTAGCGGCCCGACCGTTACGCCTACACCCCAAAAGCCGTGCAACCAGTTCATGTGGCGCGCGCTGTAGTGCTGGGCCACAAAGTTGTTCAGCGCAGAGTCCACCGCGCCGCAGCCCAAACCCATGGGCACAGCCAGCACGACGAGCCAAACAAAACTGGGCACCACCGCAAAGCCCATCAAGGCCAAACCCGTCAGCAAGCAGCTGATAGCCGTGACCAGCCCCGAGCCTAGTTTTTTAATCACCGGCCCACCGAAAAACCCCGATAACGCACCGCAGACCGTAAACGCAATAACGATGCCGCTCAGCGCCTCCAGTGGCTGGCCAAACGTTTGCCGTACTGCAGGCCAGGCGGTGCCCATTACCGCGTCGGGCAGGCCAATGCTGATGAACGAGACGTAAATAATGCCAAGTAAAAAGAACTGCGCCAAAGGGGAATCTTTCAAGTCAAAAGCCAATTACCCGGCCTGGATTGAGTAAATTGTGCGGGTCCAGTGCCCGCTTGACTGCGCGCATCATGTCCAGCGCTACAGCGCTTTTGTAGTGCGGTAGCTCGCCTATCTTCAAGCTGCCTACGCCGTGCTCTGCGCTGATGCTGCCCTGGTGCTGCAGCACACTGCCATACACCAGCTGGTTGACCGCATGCTCTTGGGTGGCCAAAAACTGCGCGCCATGGGTACCTTCGGGGCATTGCACGTTGTAGTGCAAATTACCGTCGCCCAAATGGCCAAAGTTAACCAAGCGTACGCCGGGCACGTGCTGCTGCAGCAGCGCGTCGGTGCAGGCCACAAACTCGGGAATGCGCGATACAGGAAGGGAGATGTCGTGTTTGATGTTCAGGCCTTCTTCGGCTTGCGCTAGCGGAATGCTCTCGCGCACATGCCACAGCGCCTTGGCCTGGGCCATGCTTTCGGCGATCACCGCGTCACTGACAAGCTCACTTTCCAAGGCTTGTTCCATCAGGGATTCAAAGCGCTGCCTAGCATGCGTTTCACTCTCAAAATCGCTGTTTTCCAGCAGCACGCAGTAGGGCCCTCGGCCCAGCAGGGGCACGTGCTGCTGGGGGAAATGTGTGGCCACCAAAGACAGTGCAAACTGCCCCATCACCTCAAACCCCGTGAGCCCGCTGGCCAGGTGTTTTTGCGCCAGGCCCAGCAGCTGCACGGCAGCGCCTAGCGAGGGCACCGCTGCCCAGGCCGTTAGCCGCGCTGCGGGCTGCGGGAACAGCTTGAGCGTAGCGGCGGTGATGATGCCCAGCGTGCCTTCGCTGCCCACCACCAGGTTGCGCAGGTCGTAGCCAGTGTTGTCTTTGCGCAGGCCGCTTAAGCCGTCCCAGACCTGGCCTTGCGCTGTGACGACCTCCAGGCCTAGGCACAGGTCGCGCGCGTTGCCGTAGCGCAGCACCTGGGTGCCGCCCGCGTTGCTGCCCAGGTTGCCGCCAATGGTGCAGCTGCCCTCGGCGGCCAGACTCAGCGGGAACAAAAAACCGGCTTGCTCGGCAGCGGCTTGCAGGGTGTGCAAAATACAGCCTGCTTCAACCGTGATGGTCATATTGGCAGCGTCCATGCTGCGCACCGCCGCCATGCGCTGCAGGCTGAGCACCACTTGCGTACCGCTGTCATCGGGCGTGGAGCCCACCACCAAGCCGGTGTTGCCACCTTGCGGCACAATGCTGACCGGCAGCCCTGCTGCACGCGCTGCGGCGCAGGCTTGCACTACGGCCGCCACCTGGGCTGCCGAGCCCGGCCGCACCACGGCCAGCGCCTTACCGCGCACGCGCTTGCGCCAGTCTTGCTCGTAGGCAGACAGGTCGCCATCGGTCAGCACATAGGGGTGGCCAATGGCTTGGCGCAGGGTATTTACCAAATCTTGCATACTATAAATTTAATAGCTACTAACGCAGCATTTCCTTGGGCGAGAGGGCTAAAATAGGGTATTTTAAAAGCGGGAAAATATTTCGCGGCGTTGCCAATCGGTTTTGTCTTGTGCGGCTGCGTAGCGCGCAATTTCCTGGTGTTTGATGCTGCAGAAGTCATCAATAAAATTTTGCCCTAAAGCTGCGCACAGCACCGCATCAGACTGCAGTGCCTGCAGCGCTTCGTCTAGCGAGGTGGGCAGCTTGGCAGCGCTGGCTTGGCAGGGCGACTCGGTGGCGGCAGGGGGCGCAAGTTGGCGGGTTATGCCGTCCAGCCCGGCGTAGATTTGCGAGGCCAAGTGCAGGTAGGGGTTGGCCAGGGGCTCGCCCACGCGGTTTTCGATGCGGGTGGCGCTTTGCTGTTCGCGCGGGGCTAGCACGCGCAGCATGGCGCTTGGGTTGTCATGGCCCCACACCACCCTTTGCGGGGCCAGTGCGCTGGCTGCAAAGCCGGCGTAGGCGTTGATGCTGGGCTTACTTAGCGCGTTGGCCCCGCGCGCATGCGCTAACAGGCCAGCCAGGTAGTGGCAGCCCGTGGGGCTGAGGTAGCTGGCGGCTTGCAAGGGCTTGGCCAGCGGTAGCATGGCCTGCACGGGGGCCATGGCGCGCTTGTACCAGTCTTCCAGGGCCTCGGGCGGTAAAGGCAGTGCCAGCGCGTCGCTGCCGTCTTCCAGGTTGACCAGCGACTGGTGCACATGCCAGCGGCTGCCCATGGTGTGGGCAAAGGGCGGGCGGCACATAAAAGTAGCGTGGTAGCCTGCGCGGCGCAAGGCCTGGCGTGCAGCGCTTCGAAACAGCACCATGTTGTCAGCGGCGGTCAGCGCATCGGTAGGCGCAAACACAGCTTTCACCTGCGACGGGCCCAACTCAATCTCCAGCGACGTCAGTGGCAAGCCCAGCGCCTGCGCTGTCTCGCGCACAATGCGCAAGGGCGCTTCGCACAGGTCGGTGTACTGCTCTGACAGCAGCTTGTAGCCGGGGTGCACCATCGACACAGCGGGCGGCAGGCCTGGCCAGTCGGCAAGCTCTGGGTCAAGCTGGGGGCGGGTGCTTTCAATTTTGTAGATATGAAATTCCACCTCTAGAGCGCAGCGCAGGCCCAGGCCTTGGACTTCAAGCGGGTCCAGTGCGGTTTTTAGCATCTGCCGCGTGTCTACCGCCAGCGGGCGGCCGTCGGCATGGTGCAGCTGCCCTTGCATCCACGCAGTGCCCGGTGCCCACGGTAGCTCTTGGTAGCTTTCCAGCACAGGCCGCAGGGTGAGGTTGGCGCCATAGGCCCGCTCGGGCAGGGCGTGCACGCTGTCAGCTTCAAACACCTTAAAAGCGGTGCGGTCTGAGCTGTCTTTTAGCACCAGCGTGCCCGCCATGCCTACGCCGTGGTGCAGCGCGTCTTCTACGGCTAGGGGCATCAGCGTTTTGCTGCGCAGCTCGCCATGCACATCGCACCACGTCAGGCGCACCTGCATAATGTTAGACGCAGCCATGCGCTTTAAGGTGTCTTCAATGGTCATGGGGTGTTCCACGGGGCTGCTGCCCGTTTGCTATGGGCGTGCCTGGGCCTGTATGGGTGAGGAGGTTGCTGTGTTCTTGTTTCACAATTTGAATGCACGAGGTGCACCCATCATAGAGCAATCGGGTTATCCTTAAAGCTATGAAACTCTATAACTTTTTCCGCTCCTCTGCCTCGTTTCGCGTGCGTATCGCGCTCAACCTTAAAGCCATCCCTTTTGAATACATCAGCGTGCACTTGGCCAAAGGCGAACATAAAAAGCCCGCCTACGCGACCCTGGCTGCAGACGGCCTGGTGCCCCTGCTAGACACCGGCACTGCCAAGCTCAGCCAGTCGATGGCCATCATCGAATACCTGGACGATACCCACCCCACCCCAGCGCTGCTGCCAGCCGACGCGCCAGGCCGCCACAGCGTGCGCGCCCTGGCGCAAAGCATTGCCTGCGAAATTCACCCACTGAACAATCTGCGCGTGCTGAAGTATTTAACTGGCCCCTTGAAGCTGGACGAAGACACCAAAAACACCTGGTACCAGCACTGGGTGCGCAGCGGCCTTTTAAGCTTTGAGAACCAACTTGCAGCATTGCCCGCTGGCAAGTACAGCTACGGCAGCACCCCCACCCTGGCCGACTGCTGCCTGGTACCGCAAATCTTCAACGCCCAACGCTTTGACTGTGACCTCACAGGCCTGCCCCGCACCATGGCCGCCTTTGATGCCTGCATGCAGCTGCAAGCCTTCCAAAAAGCACAGCCGTCTAATTGCCCGGATTTTGAGGCATAAATTTACGCAGCAGGCTAATTTAGGTACAAAGTTATATGTGTAAATAATCCTTTCAATGCTGCCTGTACCGCCAGTACCTCCTGTACCTCCTGTATTAGGTGCGGGTGGAGGGTTAATCTTCGGCAAATGGATACAACACCCATCGACGAGGCGCAGATATGAGTGAATTAGTACCCAACGCACTGCACGCCGAACTGCACATCGAACTGCGCGCGCTAATTGCCAGCAGCCGCCAACGCCTGGCCGGTGCGGTAAATGCCGAGCTAACCCGCCTGTATTGGAGCGTGGGCGAACGCTTGCGCACCGAAGTGCTGGGCGGCGCAGACCGGGCCAAGTATGGTGACCAGTTGATTAACCGCGTGCGCGATCAGCTGGCGCAAGAGTTTGGCCGTGGGTTTGAGGCCCAAAATCTGCGCCGCATGGTGCAGTTTGCCCAAGCCTTTCCGCTGCCCGAGATTGTCGCGACACTGTCGCGACAATTGAGCTGGAGCCATTTTGTAAACCTGCTACCGCTTAAAACCGGGCCGGCACGACAGTTTTACGCCAGCCAAGCAGCCGCTAACACCTGGAGCGTACGTGAGTTGCGCCAACAAATTGAACGCAAAGCCTTCGAGCGCACCGAGCTTGC
>JAYSRE010000140.1:0-3577 GCA_043721235.1 Polaromonas sp.
TAGCAATCGCCTGAAAAATCCGCAAGTCTACCGTGGCGGTCAATGGCTTGACACCAATTGGGACGATGCTTTGGCGTTATACGCGGGCGTGACGAAGAAGATTTTGGATGCAGACGGTCCGAACGGTCTCCTGTATGACTGCTTTGACCACGGTGGCGCTGGCGGTGGTTTTGAAAATACCTGGGGCACTGGCAAGCTGATGTTCAGCGCGCTTAAAACACCCATGGTGCGCATCCACAACCGCCCCGCCTACAACTCCGAGTGCCATGCAACACGCGATATGGGTGTTGGCGAGTTGAACAACAGCTATGAAGACGCGCAAGTGGCTGACACCATCATGTGTATTGGCGCTAACTCTTACGAGACGCAAACTAACTACTTCTTGAACCATTGGGTACCCAACTTGTCGGGCAGCACTGCGGATAAAAAGAAAAAATGGTTTCCTGGCGAGACGGCGTCAGCTGCTAAAGTCATCATCGTAGATCCACGCCGGACGGCTACTGTAGCAATTTGCGAGCAAGTCGCAGGCAAAGAAAACGTGCTGCATCTAGACATCGAGCCCGGCACGGACACCGCTTTGTTCAATACCCTGTTCACCTACGTGGTAGAGCAAGGTTGGCAGTCCAAAGACTTTATTGCCAAGCACACCAAGGGCTTTGACGAAGCTACCAAAACCAACCGCATGACGATGGACGAAGGCTCCAAGATCACTGGCATCTCGGTTAGTAATCTAAAGAAAGCCGCCGAATGGGCTTACAAACCAAAAGCTTCCGGTCACAAGCCTCGTACATTCCATGCTTATGAGAAAGGCATTATTTGGGGTAACGACAACTACACCATACAAAGCGCACTGGTCAGTTTGGTACTGGCCACGCAAAACGTGGGACGTCGCGGCACAGGCGTATGCCGCATGGGTGGCCACCAAGAAGGGTATACCCGTCCACCCTACCCAGGAGATTCAAAAATTTACATCGACCAGGAAGTCATCAAAGGCAAAGGGTTGATGTACACCATATGGGGGACCAACCCATTTCAGACGACCACCAATGCAGAACAGCACCGCGAGGTACTCACGCGCCGCGCCAATATTGTGCGAGACGCCATGTCTAAAGCCAAAGGTGCTAGCACATCGCAAATGGTCGATGTAATCTACGATGCCTGCAAAAACAAAGGCGGCATGTTTGTAGTGGCCATTAATTTGTACCCCACCAAATTGGCTGATGCAGCACATATGCTACTGCCAGCAGCACAACCAGGCGAGATCAACTTGACCTCCATGAGTGGCGAGCGGCGTCTGCGACTGTCTGAGAAATTCATGGATGCCCCAGGTACTGCCAAAGCAGACTGTTTGATAGCCGCTGACATCGCCAATACATTAAAAGCGCTTTATGTAAAAGATGGCAAAGCTGAAATGGCCAAGCGCTTCGAAGGCTTTGAATGGAAAACAGAAGAAGATGCTTTCAATGATGGCTTCCGCAGAGCTGGTCGTCCAGGCGTTGGGCCGATTGACAGCCAAGGTGGCGACACTGGATATCTAGCTACGTATGCTTTACTGCGCAAAGCAGGCAACAATGGTGTGCAGTTGCCCATCAAGCGTGTTGAAGGTGACAAGCTTATTGGTACAGAAATTCACTATGAAGATAACAAGTTTGATACTAAGGACGGAAAAGCAGAATTCAAACCAGCGAAGTTCAATGGTTTACCCGCGCCGGTAGCAGCTCAAAAAGCAAAGCACAAGTTCTGGATCAACAATGGACGCGCGAACGAGGTGTGGCAGACTGCTTACCACAATCAGTTCGACCAACATGTCATGGGTCGCTACCCTATGGCCTACTTAGAGATGAATCCAGCTGATTCAGATGCTTTGGGTGCCAAACCGGGTGACATTGTCGAAGTGTTTAACGACTACGGTAGCACCTACGCTATGTTGTACCCTTCATCTGCTATCAAACGCAATCAAAGCTTTATGTTGTTTGGCTACCCCAAGGGTGTTGCGGGTGATGTCACCACCGAGTGGACTGACCGCAACGTAGTGCCCTATTACAAAGGCACTTGGGGCAGCATCAAGCGCATAGGCACTATGGAAGACTACAAATCCAAAGTGTCATTTAAAGAACGCCGCTACGCTTGAGATCCACTAATAGGTTGTATGTGCATGCCTTGGTGGTGTGCACACGCCTTTGATTTTTAAATTTTTTATGGACCGCCATGAAGTATTCACACTCAACTATATCAGCTGCATGTGTTTTGATTTTTGCATCCAGCTCAGTTTTTGCAAACCTTGAACTCGCGCAGAGAAATGCTTGCATGGCTTGTCACGGCATTGAAAACAAAGTTCTTGGTCCAGCTTATAAAACAATTGCAGAAAAATACAAAGACAACCAAGATGCAGAAATCACATTGGCAGCCAGCATTAAAAAGGGTGGCAGCGGAAAGTGGGGAGCCATTCCCATGCCTGCACAGGCCAACTTGAGCGATGCCGATGCTAAGGCGTTAGCTAAATGGATTTTGTCTACCGATAAATAACGCATCACATTATGACCATTGCAAAAACTTTGAAATTTATGAAAGGGATAATGCGTGAACCTTGTTTACCAAACAGTTATGCAGGATGAATCACCTAGCGTTATTGCTCTAAATCACTACATCGACAATCCGTTGGCAGATCAAGCGCTGGGTTTGATTACCTCAAGGCAAAATATCTCTCCCAAACGTTTGGCCGAACCTGGCCCCGACTCCAAACAATTGACGCAAATTTTCAACGCAGCAGCGGCAGCGCCTGACCATGGATTACTTATGCCTTGGCGTTTTATTATCGTGCCTGTACATCGGCGCGCTGATCTTGCAGAAGTTTTTGCGCAGGCTTTGATTGAACGCGACCCTGGCGCAACACTAAAACAACTGGAAGCCGCACGTGACAAGGCTTTTCGCGCGCCGCTGCTCATGCTGGCGGTGGCCCAACTTGGGCCTTGTGAGTATTGCGTGCCACCCATAGAACGCATGGTGTCAGTAGGCGCTGCAATCCAAAACATCTTGCTAAGCGCACATACTTTAGGTTACGGCAGTGGATTAACCAGCGGTCAAGCCATGCAATCTCAACATATGACTTCACTATTTGCACTGATAGATGGTGAACAAGCAGTTTGCTTTATCAATGTCGGCACTGTATCCAAAAGCAAAATACCGCGCCTGCGGCCCAGCACATCTAATTTTGTATCTAGTCTTTAAGTAAAGTAGCGGATGTGTAGGTTGTAAAAATAAACCTTCATAAGTGATTGAATAAGTTTTTCATGATTCAACCATCATTGAATCATGAAAATATTATCCAAGCCTAATAAAATCACCAAGCTGGCAGTGCTGGCGCAAACCCAGCGCTTGCGTACTTTTCGCGCTGGTGGTAGCTGACAACCAGTGTTCGTCCCCCTGCGCCATAACTGCCTTGCTGGCTTACCTGACACAGCACTGCTGCGCTGGGCAGACCTGCGAGGTAGATGCTGCCAGCGTAGCCTGCTGCTAGATGACTACAAATCTATATCACTATGCTTTCAATAGCTGCTTGAGCAGGTAAAAACTGCCC
>JAYSRE010000141.1:0-3565 GCA_043721235.1 Polaromonas sp.
TTGATTTCCAGTTCGTATTTCTTCGCAAACGCAAAATCCCGCTCGTCATGCGCAGGCACGCCCATCACTGCGCCATCGCCGTAGCTCATTAATACATAGTTGCCGACCCACACTTCGACCTTGCCACCCGTCAACGGATGAATAACGAACAAGCCCGTAGCCACGCCCTCTTTTTCTTTGGTCGCCAGCTCTGCCTCAGTGGTGCCACCGCCTTTCAAAGCCTCGATTTTTGCAGCCAAGTCAGCATTCAGCTCCCCTGCCCGCACAGCCAGCGGATGCTCTGGTGCAACCGCTACAAAAGTCACGCCCATGATGGTGTCGGCGCGGGTGGTAAAGACGTACATTTTGCCGTCTTGCACTAGCTTGCCCGCAGCGTCTTTGATGTCATGCGGAAAAGCAAAGCGCACGCCTTCGGATTTACCGATCCAGTTTTCCTGCATCAGCTTCACGCGCTCGGGCCAGCCTGGCAGGCCGTTTTGCACTTGGTCTAGCAGCTCGGGCGCGTACTGCGTGATGTTGAGGTAGTAGCCCGGTATCTCGCGCTTCTCTACCACCGCGCCGGTGCGCCAGCCTTTGCCGTCAATCACCTGCTCGTTGGCCAGTACGGTTTGGTCTACTGGGTCCCAGTTGACGACCTGCGTCTTACGGTAGGCGATGCCTTTTTCCAGCATCTTTAAAAACAGCCACTGGTTCCACTTGTAGTAGCTGGGGTCACAGGTGGCAATCTCGCGGCTCCAGTCGATAGCCAGGCCCATAGCCTGCATCTGCTTTTTCATGTACGCAATGTTGTCGTACGTCCACTTGGCTGGCGGCACGTTGTTCTTCATCGCAGCATTTTCAGCAGGCAGGCCAAACGCGTCCCAGCCCATCGGCATCAGTACATTAAACCCCTTCATTCGCAGCTGGCGGGCCAGCATGTCGTTAATCGTGTAGTTGCGCACATGGCCCATATGCAGCTTGCCGCTGGGATACGGCAGCATGGAGCAGGCATAGTACTTGGGCTTGGGCTTGGGCTTGGGCTTGGGCTTGCCATGGGCATCAAGCGCACCCTCGGTGACGCGGTAAGCATCACGGGCAGTCCAGTGGTTTTGGGCAGTTTTTTCAACCGCTAAATGGTCGTAGGTAGGATTAAAGGGAGCTTGCATAGACTGGATTTTAAGGCCTGGCTTTTTCAGCACTGTTTTAACGGGCACCCCGTGCGGTCAGTACAGGCGTGCAAGCATAGGAGTGTCTGTAATGACGCAGCGGTGTTGTGCTAGCCCAAGTCTCGGACACGAGGCCCCGTTTATGGGTTGCGGGTGGGTTCTGCCAAGGCTGGAGACAGCCCAGGTTGAGGAGCAGGCCCCAGCGTTTCAGGCTGGTTGGCAATAAACCCAATACGGTTGAGTCCCGCCTTTTGCGCCACACCCATCACCTCCACCACCTTGCCGTATGGTACGGCAGCATCGGCGCGCAGTTGTACTTCAGTGTCGGGGTTGGCTTTGGCAGACTGCGCCAGCGACTGGGCCAAGCCGAGCAGGTCAGTCGGCTTGTCGTTTAAAAAGATCTGGGCCGATTTGTCGACCACTACCGTGACAAACTTGGGCGCATCGCTGGCGGTAGCGGCATCGGTTTTGGGCAGATCTAGCTTGATGCTGCTGGCCAGCAACGGCGCTGTGATGATAAAGATCACCACCAGCACCAGCATCACGTCTACCAGCGGCGTAACGTTGATCTCGCTCATGGGCTGAGAAGCCTTAGTGCGCTCTAGTCTTCCAAAAGACATGGCTTATGCCACCTCGTGCTGCGCATGCAGCTCGCGCAGGTCGCGGGCAAAACCCTCTAGGTCGGCTTCTATGCGGCCCACATAGCGGCCAAACAGGTTGTAGGCCAATACAGCAGGAATGGCTACAGCCAAACCAGCAGCAGTCATGATCAGGGCTTCGCCTACCGGGCCAGCGATTTTGTCGATAGAGATTTGGCCACCACCGCCAATGCCTACCAATGCATGGTAGATGCCCCACACCGTGCCCAACAGGCCCACAAAAGGCGCAGTGGAACCGACCGTGGCCAGCAGTACTTGGCCAAACTGCAATTTGAGCAGCACGGCATGCAGCGCATCGCGCAGCACGCGGGTGAGCTGCTGGGCTTTGTCGCCCATGCTGGCCAGCGTGGCCAATGTTCCATCAGGGCGGGTTTGGCAGGCATCGATCAGCGGGAGCACCAGGCCCTCGCGGTCAAAGCTTGCCACCGTGGCCTTGGCCTGCGCCACATCAGGTGCCTGCCAGTAGGCGCTGATGCTGCGCGCTACGTCGGGCACAGCGCGCTTGATCATCCAGGCTTTCCACAAAATTACCACCCAGCTGGCCACCGACATGGCCAGCAACAAAAAGGCAACAAACTTGCTGATAGCGTCGCCTTGTGCAATAAATTGAAATGGACTCATGGTGTGGAATGTAGAGTGGATTAATGCAGGCCTAACACGTCAAACATGTCAAACATGCCGTTTTTCTTGTCGGCCAAAAAGCGCACTGCGCGCAGAGCACCTTGGGCATAGCCTTCCCGGTTAGATGATTTATGGGTAATTTCAATGCGTTCGCCAATACCCGCAAACATCACGGTATGGTCGCCCACAATATCACCGCCACGGATGGCAGAAAAACCTATAGAGGCTGGATCGCGCGCGCCTGTGATGCCCTCACGGGCAAACACTGCATGCCCTTTCAAGTCACGGCCCAGGGCTGTCGCAATAGCCTCGCCCATTTTGAGTGCGGTGCCCGACGGCGCATCGACCTTGTGGCGGTGGTGGGTTTCGATAATCTCTATGTCGTAGCCTGTAGACAGTGCCTTGGCCGCCATCTCCAGCAGCTTGAGCGTCACATTCACACCCACACTCATATTGGGGGCCAGCATGATGGCAATGTCCGTCGATGCGGCCCCAATCTGGGCTTTTTGCGCCTCGCTAAACCCAGTGGTGCCAATCACCATGCCAATACCCATCTCGCGGCACAGCGCTAAATGGGCCATGGTGCCTTCGGGCCGGGTAAAGTCGATCAGTGCCTGGCTGCCCTTTAAGCCGTAAGCTAAATTGGATGTGATGGCCACCCCGCTGGCGTGGCCTAAAAACCCGCTGGCATCCAGGCCAATTCCTGGGCTGTCGGGTACATCCAGCGCGCCAGACAGGGTGCAGTCTTCGGCTTGGTGCACGGCTTCAATCAGCATGCGGCCCATACGGCCACTGGCCCCAGCGATACAAATACGGTGTTGCATAAATTGGTGTGAATGGCTGCGCAGGCTGCCTAGCGGCCAGCGGGTTCTAAAGGCGGGTAGTTGGTGGGGCGGGCGGGCAGCGTTGCCCCAGCGCTGGTGGCTTTAGCACCGGTTCCAGCGCCTTGGGTTTTGTCCAATTGCGCTTCGCTCATCTCTAAATTGGGGGCTTTGCCGAAGATGCGCTGCGTGTCAATAGCGGCCACAAACTCGGCCTCAGACGGCATGGTGTCGCCTTCAAACTTGTCCAGGTCTTCGCCTTTGAAGAACACTGCCAGTTTGCGGGTTTGCGCCTCTACCCCTTGGCGGCGAATGGTAA